>NZ_JAEMQB010000015.1:0-44744 GCF_022759015.1 Tibeticola sp.
ACCGCGAGCAGCGCACCGGCTTCGTGCGCCAAGTCGGCCAGCGCACGGATGTCGCAGACCTCGGTCAAGGGGTTGGTCGGGGTCTCGGCAAACAGCAAACGGGTGCGGCCGGGGCGGATTGCAGCCCGCCACTGCGCAAGATCCGTTTGCGAGACCAAAGTCGTCTCGACACCAAAGCGCGCCAGATCGCTGCCCAGAAGCTTGATCGTCGCGCCAAAGACGGAGCGCGAGCACACCACATGGTCGCCCGCCTTCAGTTGCGAGAGGCACAGCAGCAGAATCGCCGCCATTCCGCTGGCGGTGGCGACACAACGCTCGGCGCCTTCGAGTGCCGCCAGGCGCTGTTCCATGCTCGCGACCGTCGGGTTTGAAAAACGCGAGTAGATATAGCCATCCTCTTCGCCCGCAAAACGCCGCGCTGCGGTTGCGCTGTCGGGCTGGACGAAGCTCGAGGTCAGAAACAGCGCCTCGCTGTTCTCGCCATAGGCGCTGCGCTCGACGGCAGCGCGCACGGCGAGCGTGTCGCGGTGAAATTCCGGCATTTGGGGCTCGTGTGGCTTCATCGGG
The DNA here is from genome assembly GCF_022759015.1 of Tibeticola sp. Classification (NCBI taxonomy): domain Bacteria; kingdom Pseudomonadati; phylum Pseudomonadota; class Betaproteobacteria; order Burkholderiales; family Comamonadaceae; genus Tibeticola; species Tibeticola sp. The sequence continues at coordinate 568 of NZ_JAEMQB010000015.1, forward strand.
GGCGGCAGGGCACGACTTCAGTGAGCCGAGGCATTGGGCAGATTGAGTCGGGACGTATCTTCGGCGTCTTCGGTGCCGGCGCTGCGGCGCTCCTGCGCCATGCGTTCGAGATCTTCGACGGTGATGTCGCCGGTGCAGTAGATGCCATCGAAACAAGAGGCATCGAAGCCCTGGATGTTCGGGTTGATCGAGCCGACCGCGCGCTTCATCGCGTCGACATCCTGGTAGATCAAGGCATCGCAGCCGATGATGGCACGCACCTCTTCGACCGTGCGGCCATGCGCGACCAGTTCGTCGAGCGTGGGCATGTCGATCCCGTAGACGTTGGGGTAGCGCACCGGTGGCGCAGCGCTCGCCAGGAACACCTTGCGCGCTCCGGCATCCCGAGCCATTTGAACGATTTCCTTGGAAGTGGTGCCCCGAACGATCGAATCGTCGACCAGGAGCACGTTGCGGTTGCGGAACTCGCTGGCGATGACGTTGAGCTTTTGGCGCACGCTCTTCTTGCGCACGGCCTGCCCCGGCATAATGAAGGTGCGGCCCACGTACCGGTTTTTCACGAATCCTTCGCGGTACGGAAGGCCCAGCAGTTGCGCCAGCTGCATGGCACTCGGTCGGCTCGACTCGGGGATCGGAATCACCACGTCGATTTCGCTCGGCGGCACGGTCGAGATCACGCGCTTGGCCAGCGTTTCCCCGAGGTTGAGGCGCGCCTGATAGACCGAGATGCCGTCGAGCACCGAGTCGGGGCGTGCCAGATAAACGAACTCGAAAATACAGGGCGAGAGCACGGTGTGCTCAGCGCAGGGCTGGGCCTGGACTTGGCCGTCCAGACTCACGAAGATGGCCTCGCCGGGTGCGACGTCGCGCTCGAACCGGTGCCCCGTGCCTTCCAGGGCGACCGATTCACTGGCAAACATCACCGTTCCGTCCTCACCCCGGCCCATGCACAGCGGTCGTATCCCGTACGGATCGCGGAAGGCCACCATGCCGTGGCCCGCGATCAGCGCAATCACGGCATAGGAGCCGCGAACCCGGCGATGGACGCCGCGCACCGCTTTGAACACGTCTTCGGCCGTCAGCGGCAGGCCGTCGGTGGCCTGCGCGAGCTCATGGGCAAAGATGTTCAGCAGAACTTCGGAGTCACTCTCGGTGTTGATGTGACGGTGGTCGGTGCTGAACAGTTCCGACTTGAGGGCCGCCGCGTTGGTGAGGTTGCCGTTGTGCACCAGCACCACGCCAAACGGCGCATTGACGTAGAAAGGCTGCGCTTCTTCCTCACTGTAGGCATTGCCGGCGGTCGGGTAGCGCACCTGTCCGAGGCCGCTGCTGCCGGGCAGCGAACGCATGTTGCGCGTGCGAAAGACGTCGCGCACCATGCCGCGCGCCTTGTGCATGAAAAACTTGTGCCCCAATTGCGTGACGATGCCCGCGGCATCCTGCCCGCGGTGTTGCAGCAGCAGCAGCGCGTCGTAGATCAGCTGATTGACCGGGGTGGTGCTGATGACGCCAACGATTCCACACATGTTCGCTCGATTCCAATGGTTGAAACTCAGGTTTTGGGGGCATCGGGGCTCAAGCCCCGGGCCAGGTCAGCTGGCCTCGGCGCGCGCCGTCCAGGCCTCGACCCAGGGCACGAACGACCGCACGGTCGAGTCGATCCAGGGCGTGGTGGCGGACAGGCGCCAGAATTCGGTGCTGTGCAGGGGCGTCCAGTGCGCGACAAAGCCGATCGCCAGCAACAGCGCAAGGCCACGCAAAATGCCAAAGCCCGCCCCCAAAGCGCGGTCCACCGGCCGTAGCCCCACGGCCCCGAGCAAACGCCGGATTAGCGCGGCGAAGAGGCCCGCGCCGAACACGCCCCCGATGAAGATCAAGACGAAAGCCACCGCGTGACGCAAGCCCCCGGTGCTGCCCGACAGCGGCAGATGCACGGCCAGATCGGCCGCCCAGGTCTGCGCCGCGACGAAGGCGACGACCCAGCCCGCGAGCGTCACGACCTCGTAGAGAAATCCGCGCCACGCACCGAGCAGCACCGAGCCGAGCAGGATGGCAACGACGATCCAGTCCAGCAGCGTCAGTGCGGCCATGGCAGGTGTGCGCTTTCACAGCGTGAGGATCGCTGCGGACAGACCGAGCGAGCGGATGCGTTCGGCCGCATGATCGGCAGCCGCACGGTCGGCGTAGGGGCCGACCCGCACGCGGATACGCTTGCCTTCGGCGGTTTCGACCACCTGGGTGTAGGTGACGAGTCCCGCCTTCTCGACTTTGAGGCGGACCTCGCGCGCCTTGGCCGCGTCCGAGAATGCGCCGACCTGAACGACGTAGCGAGCCGACGCGGCGGCCGCAGCCGGCGCCGCACTGCTCTTGCCTTCGAGCAGCGCCCGTGCGCGGGCGGCTTCGTCCGCCGCCGAAGACTTGGCGGGCTCAGGCTTCGGCGGCGCACTCGGGCGCGAGGTCGGCTGAGACGCCGGCTTGGCGGTGGCAGCCGCAGGCTTCGAGGCCGCCGGGGCCGGCGCTGGAGCGGCTGGCCGGGGACTCGCGGCCGCGGGCGCCGAGGCGGGAGCTGAGGCGGGCACTGGCGCGCTTGCCGCAGGCTTGGGGCGGGGTGTTTCGACCAACGTTTCTTTGGCGTCGAGTGCGGCTTGAGCGCTCAAGGGGGCGGCTTCGCTGTCGCGCCGGGGTCCGCCGGAGCTCGAAGCCATGGCCGCCGCAGTCGCCGCCGAAGCCGGTTGGACGCGCAGCGGCGGCACCTGGTTGCGGTCGGGAATGATGATCGGGAGATCGACCTTGACGGGTCGTGGCTGCGTGTCGAAGACCAGCGGAAAGCCGATCACCGCGACGAGGACGAGCACGATGGCGCCGATGAGCCTTTGCCGGGCGCGCCGGCGCAGGGCCTCGACGCTGTCAGCGGCGGGCGCTTCGGCGCGGCCGCGCGAACCGGGGAAGGAGAATTTGGGCAATGGCATGCGTGCGAGGCTCAAGCGGTGAGGTGCTTGGCCTGCAGCCGCGGCAGGCCACCTTGCAAGGCGCCTCCCACCGTGAAGAAGGAGCCGAAGACCACGATTCTATCAGCCGGGTCTGCGGCGGCGAGCGCGGCTTGCAGGGCGGCCACGGGGTCGGCGTGTCGGCTGGCGCTCGCGCCGTTGGGGGCTCGTTCCGAGTGTTCCAACCAGCGCTTCTCGAGCTCGGCGGCGGCTGCAGCGCGCGGCGTCGGCAGGTCGCAAAAATACCAGTGGTCGATCAAGGGGTTGACGCGGCCGAGCATGCCGCCGATGTCTTTGTCGGACATGGCACCGAAAACCGCGTGGGTTCGGGGGTAGTAGCCCATTGCGTCGAGGTTCTCGGCCAAGGCTGCGACCGCGTGGGGATTGTGCGCGACATCGAGCACCAGCGTGGGCGAGCCCGGGAGGATCTGGAACCTGCCCGGCCAATCCACCGTTGCAAGGCCGTTGCGGATCGCCTGGGCGCTGACCGGAAGACGCGCTCGCAGCGCTTCGAGCGCGGCCAAAACGCCGGCAGCGTTGAGCAACTGATTGGCACCGCGCAGCGCCGGGTAGGCCAGACCGGCATACCGGCGGTTGCGGCCTTGCCATGCCCATTGCTGCCGGTCGCCCGACGCCCGGAAGTCGCGACCGGCGAGCCAGAGATCGGCGCCGATTTCGCGCGCATGATCGATCACGCTTTGCGGGGGGCGCGGATCGCTGACGATGGCGGGGCGACCGGTTCGCATGATGCCCGCTTTCTCGCGCCCGATGGCCTCCCGGTCAGGGCCGAGAAAGTCCATATGGTCGAGGTCGATGCTGGTGATGACGCTGCAGTCGGGGTCGACGATGTTGACCGCGTCGAGACGACCACCGAGCCCGACTTCGAGGATGACGAGGTCCAGGCCGGCGCGCGCCAGGCGGTCGAGGATGGCAAGCGTCGTGAATTCGAAATACGTCAGCGGCGTGCCCTCGCGCGCCTGCTCGACCCGCTCGAAATGCGCAACCAGGCTCTCCGCAGGTACCGGCGCGCCCTGGATGCGGCAGCGTTCCTCGAAATGAACGAGATGCGGGGAGGTGTAGGTGCCGGTGCGGTAGCCGGCCTCGCGTGCGATGGCTTCGAGCATGGCGCAGGTCGAGCCCTTGCCGTTGGTTCCGGCGACCGTGACCACCGTGGCGTCGAAGGCGAGCCCGAGGCGGGCGGCGACGGCCGCCACACGATCGAGGCCGAGGTCGATGGTCTTGGGGTGGAGTCGCTCGCAATGCGCGAGCCAGGAATCGAGATCGGTCATGCTTGGGCGTAACGGTCGGTGGCGGCGCGCAGCGCGCGCAGGATGCCCGGTTCGAGCCAGGCGTGTCCGGCATCGGGGATGATGTGCAGCTCGGCCTCGGGCCAGGCGCGGTGCAGGTCCCAGGCGCTGCGCATGGGCGTGCACATGTCATAGCGGCCCTGAATGATCACGCCTGGAATGTCGCGCAGTCGCGGGGCGTCGCGCAGCAACTGGCCTTCGGCGAGCCAGCCGTGGTGCACGAAGTAGTGGTTTTCGATGCGCGCAAAGGCGAGCGCGAAGTCGTCTTCGCCGTGGTGGGCTTCCGCTTGCGGGTCGGGCAGCAGGCGGATGGTGCGCCCCTCCCAGAGGCTCCAGGCGCGCGCGCAGGCCAGTTGCTCGGCACGGTCGGCTCCGGTCAGGCGGCGCCGGTAGGCCGCTATGAGGTCGCCGCGCTCCTCGGGCGGTATGGGCGCGAGGAACTCCTCCCACAGGTCCGGGAACACCCAGCTTGCGCCTTCCTGGTAATACCAATGCAGTTCGGATCGGCGCAGCGTGAAGATGCCGCGCAGGATCAACGCCGAGACACGCCCGGTGTGCCGCTGCGCATAGGCGAGTGCGAGCGTGCTGCCCCAGGAGCCGCCGAACACCAACCAGCGATCGACGCCCAGCATCGCGCGCAGGCGCTCGATGTCATCCACCAAATGCCAGGTGGTGTTGTGCTCGAGGCTCGCATGGGGGCGCGAGCGGCCGCAACCGCGCTGGTCGAACAGCAGCACGTTGTAGCGCTGCGGGTCGAACAGCCGACGGTGCTCGGGCGAGCAGCCCGCGCCGGGGCCGCCGTGGAGGAACACGGCGGGCCGGCCGGCGGGGTTGCCGCACAGCTCCCAGTAAATCTCGTGGCCGTCGTCGGTGCGCATCCACCCGGATCGGAAGGGCTCGATCGGCGGGTAGAGCAGGGGGGTGTCCGTCATGTTTGCGTGCCAGAATATTCCGATGATCACACTCTACGGCATTCCCAACTGCGGCACGGTCAAAAAAGCCCGGGCCTGGCTAGACGCCCGCGGCGTGGCCTATCAGTTCCATGATTTCAAGAAGCTCGGCGTGCCGGCGGCGGAACTCGCGCGCTGGGCCCAGGCCGTCGGGTGGGAGCGACTGCTCAACCGCCAGGGCACGACTTGGCGCCGGCTCGACGCCGCCGAGCAAGCCCGTGCGGCCGATGCGGCGGGGGCGCTCGCGCTGATGCAGGCCCAGCCCAGTGTCATCAAGCGCCCGGTGGTCGATTGGGGCGACGGACGCATCACCGTGGGCTTCGATGAAACGATGTTTACCGAGGCTTTACAGAAAATCTGAGCGTTGGGTCAACGCTGGCCGTGCCTCGGGCGTCAAATGGCGCGGCGGGTCCATGGTGGACGCCGAAGGAGAACGCACGATGGCGATGAATCGGAACAAGAAGCTGATGTGGAGCGGCCTGCTCGTGGCGGCAAGCCTGCCTGCGGGCCCGGCGATGGCCGGCGAGATCGCGCGCGTGGTCTCGAGCACCCCCATCTTGCAGCAGGTCGCCGTGCCCCAGCAGGTCTGCAGCCAGCACCCCGTGACCGTGGCGCCGGCGCGCACGGGGGGCGGCGCGGTCATGGGTGCGATTGCCGGCGCCGCCATCGGCAATGCCCTCGGCGGCGGCATGGGCCGGGCCGCGGCCACGCTGCTCGGTGGCCTGGGGGGTGCGGTCGTGGGTGACCAAATCGAGGGCCGCGGTGCCGCGCAGGTGCAAAACGTCACCGAATGCAGCACCCAGACGATCTACGAGAGCCGCCCGGTGGCCTGGAACGTGGTCTACGAATACGGCGGCCGCCAGTACCAGACGCAGATGCCTTACGACCCGGGCCCGACGCTGCGGCTTCAAGTGACGCCGGTGGGGGCCGCGCCCGTTGCGCCATACGGGCCTGCGGGCTTTGAACCGGGCAACAGCCAGACGTACGGGCAAGGTTACGCAGTGCCGCAGGCCGTGCCCGCGCAGCCTGCACCGGTTTATGCGCCGACCTATCCCCCGGCCTATGCTGCCCCCGCGCCGGTCTACAGCGCCCCGGTCTATGCGGCGCCGCCCGTGGCGTATGTCGCGCCTTCTTCGTATGTGGTGCCGGTGGGTATTTCGTTGGGGCTGGGCTATGTCATCGGCCGCAGCGTGCACGGCGACCACCATCATCCCTACCGCGGCTGGCGCTGAGAACAAAGATTCGGTACGCCTTGGGGCACAGGGACCGGGCGGTAAAATCGCCCCTTTTTGACCCAGGCGCAAGAGATGATCACCGAGTCGATTCCCGGCGTGACGCTACGCACGAAGGCCAATGTTTACTTCGATGGCAAATGCGTCAGCCACAGCTTCACTTTGCCGGATGGCACGGCCAAGTCGGTGGGGGTAATCCTGCCCGCCACGCTGACCTTCAACACCGGCGCACCCGAAATCATGGAGTGCGTGGCCGGCAGCTGCGAATACAAACTCGCCGGCAGCGACGCCTGGATGACTTCCGGGCCCGGGGAGCGCTTTCACGTTCCGGGCAATTCCTCGTTCGAGATTCGCGTCCGCGACGTGTATCACTACATCTGCCATTTCGGCTGAGCCCTGAGCTTTCGCATCCAGACCCATGGCCACCATACTCCAGAACCTGCCCGTTGGGCAAAAAGTCGGCATCGCTTTCTCGGGCGGCCTCGACACCAGCGCCGCGCTGCTGTGGATGAAGCAAAAGGGCGCGATCCCTTATGCCTACACCGCCAACCTCGGCCAGCCCGACGAGAGCGACTACGAAGAGATCCCGCGTAAAGCCCTGGCCTATGGCGCGGAGAAGGCCCGCCTCATCGACTGCCGCTTGCCGCTGGCGCACGAAGGCATTGCCGCCATCCAGTGCGGGGCTTTCCACATCAGCACGGCGGGCGTCACCTATTTCAACACCACGCCGCTCGGTCGCGCCGTCACGGGCACGATGCTGGTCGCCGCGATGAAGGAAGACGATGTCCACATCTGGGGCGACGGCTCCACCTTCAAGGGCAACGACATCGAGCGCTTTTACCGCTACGGCCTGCTGACCAACCCGAGCCTGAAGATCTACAAGCCTTGGCTCGATCAGCGCTTCATCGACGAGCTCGGTGGCCGCAAGGAGATGAGCGAGTTCCTCATCCAGAACGGCTTCGACTACAAGATGTCGGTCGAAAAAGCGTACAGCACCGACAGCAACATGCTGGGTGCGACGCACGAGGCCAAGGATCTCGAGAGCCTGTCTTCGAGCATCCGCATCGTCAACCCCATCATGGGCGTGGCGTTCTGGAAGCCCGAGGTGGAGGTCAAGCCCGAAGAGGTCACGGTGCGCTTCGAGGAAGGGCAGCCGGTCGCCCTCAACGGCCAGAGCTTCAACGATCCGGTCGCGCTCATCCTCAAGGCCAACGAAATCGGCGGCCGCCACGGCCTGGGCATGAGCGACCAGATCGAGAACCGCATCATCGAAGCCAAGAGCCGCGGCATCTACGAAGCCCCCGGCATGGCGCTGCTGCACATCGCTTATGAGCGCCTGGTCACCGGCATCCACAACGAAGACACGATCGAGCAGTACCGCGAGAACGGTCGCAAGCTGGGCCGCCTGCTCTATCAGGGCCGCTGGTTCGACCCGCAGGCGATCATGCTTCGGGAATCGTCGCAACGCTGGGTGGCACGTGCCATCACCGGCGAAGTGACGCTCGAACTGCGCCGTGGCAACGACTACTCCATCCTCAACACCGAGAGCCCCAACCTCACCTACGCGCCCGAGCGTCTGTCGATGGAGAAGGTGGAAGACGCACCTTTCACGCCGGCGGACCGCATCGGCCAACTCACCATGCGCAACCTCGACATCGTCGACACGCGGGCCAAGCTCGGGATTTATGCGAAGGCGGGTCTGCTGTCCTTGGGCGAGGGCGCGCAGATGCTGCGACTCGAAGGAGACAAGGGCGGCGCGGGTTCAGGCGACTGAACGGCTACCCGAGCGGGTCCGCAGGCTCTTTCCCAGCAAAGCCGGCCCCGTGGCCGGCTTTTTCGCTTTTTCGGGCGTATCCCAGCGTGATTCGGCGCTTCTTTGCTATTAAAAAAAGAGCTCAAACGACCACCGGCTCGGGTTCGAGCCGGATGCCGAAGCGTTCGTACACGCTGGTCTGGATGGCGCGGGCCAGCGTCATCACCTCGCCGCCCGTGCACGGGTGTTCGGCATCGCCTCGGTTGACGAGCACCAGCGCCTGCTTTTCGTACACGCCGGCATGCCCCACCGTCTTGCCGCGCCAGCCGCAGGCGTCGATGAGCCAGCCCGCGGCGAGTTTGATGCGGCCGTCGGGGAGCGGGTAGTGCACGACGGCGGGGTCGCGCGCGATGATGTCGGCGCACTGTTCGGGCGTGACCGTCGGGTTTTTGAAAAAGCTGCCGGCGTTGCCGATCATGGCGGGGTCGGGAAGCTTGGCGCGGCGGATGGCGCACACCCAGTCGTGGATCTGTTGCGCGTCGGGCGCGGCGATGCCGGTTTCTTCCATCTTGCGCTGCAGATCGAGGTAGCCGAGTTCCGGGCGCCAGGGGCGCGGCAGCGCGAAGCGCACGCGCAGGATCAGCGCGCGGCCGGCCAGGCCGAGGTTGCTTGCGTGCTTGAAGACCGAGTCGCGGTAACCGAAGCCGCACTGCGCGGCGTCGAGCGTGAACTCGCGCCCGGTCATCAGGTCGATTGCGTCGAGGGAATGAAAGCGATCTTGCAGTTCGACGCCGTAGGCGCCGATGTTCTGTACCGGCGAAGCGCCGACCGTGCCGGGAATCAGCGCGAGGTTTTCGAGCCCGGGCGTGCCCTGGGCCAGCGTCCAGCGCACGAACTCGGGCCAGGGTTCACCCGCGCCGGCTTCCACCAGCCAGTGCCGCGGCGTGGCCTCGAGCACGCGCCGGCCTTTGATCTCGACCTTGAGCACCACCGCCTTCACATCGCCCGTGAGCACGATGTTGCTGCCGCCGCCCAGGATGAACTTGGGCGCGGGGCCGAGCGCGGGGTCGGCCAGCACGGCGCGCACATCGTCGGCGCTGCGGATGCGAACGAGGGTGTGCGCGCGCGCCGCGATGCCAAAGGTGTTGAGGGGCTGCAGGTTGACGGAGCGCTCAGGGGTCATGGGAGAATTGTCGCATTCGCATTCCACGCTCTGAGATCGCTATGCCCTCGTTCGATACCGTTTGCGACCCTGACATGGTCGAAGTTCGTCATGCCGTCGACAACACGGCCAAAGAGATCGCCACCCGTTTCGATTTCAAGGGGACGGCCGCGGCGATCGAGCTCAAAGACAAGGAAATCACCCTGTACGGCGACGCCGAGTTTCAGCTCGCCCAGGTGGAGGACATTCTGCGCAACAAGATGACCAAGCGCGGCGTCGATGTGCGCTTCCTCGACAAAGGCCCGGTGCAGAAAATCGGTGGCGACAAGGTCAAGCAAGTCATCAAGGTGCGCAGCGGCATCGCCACCGAGGACGCCAAGAAAATGCAGCGCCTCATCAAAGACAGCAAGCTCAAGGTGCAGGCGGCGATTCAGGAAGACAAGCTGCGCGTCTCGGGCGCCAAGCGCGACGACTTGCAAGCGGTCATGGCCTTGCTGCGCAAAGAAATGGCCGACTTGCCGCTGAGCTTCAATAACTTCCGCGACTGAAGCTCAGGGGCAACGCTGAACCCGCCCCTTGCGCGCCGCAGCGTGGCCTCGCGTCCTCAAGGGGCGTTGTGGACCGACGGGACGCCGAGCACCTTGCCGGCGGCAGAAACGAAGATTCGGTCTCGGCCGTCGTCCTTGGCGGCGTAGAGCGCTTGGTCGGCGGCGCGAATCAAGGCGTCTGCGTCGGCCATCTGCGGCTCGCGCACGGCGATGCCGATGCTGACATTGATCGGGACGGTGTTCCCGTCGAACTGGGGCGGATGGCTGCGCACGGTTTGCTGCACCCGGCGCGCGGCCAGGATGGCGGCGCGCAGGTCGGCGTCGTGGCAGACCAGCAAAAACTCTTCGCCGCCGAGGCGGCAAACCGTGTCGTGGCGACGCGCCGCCGACAAGAGGGTCTTGGCGACCGACTGCAACACCACGTCTCCGCCCGCATGGCCATAACGGTCATTGATGGATTTGAAGTGGTCGATGTCGATCATCAGCGCCGCCAAAGACTGCCCGGTCCGGGTCGAGGCGCTCCAGGCCTGTTCCAGCGCCTGCAAGCCAGCGCGCCGGTTGGGCAGCCCGGTGAGCAGGTCGGTCATCGCGGCATGCTCGAGCCGTCGGTTCGACAGCGCCAGTTCGGCCATGAACTGCCGCAGCTGCGCCCGATCGTCTCGCCAGGCGGTGCGCAGTTGTTGGTGGTGACGGGCTGCGCGGATGCGGGCGTGAAGTAAGCGGTCGTGCAGCGGTTGGGGGAGATAGTCGTCGGCACCGGCTTCCAGGGCTTCCTCGACCCGGTCCGGGTCGTCCGACTCGACCATCATGATGACGTAGATGCTCCGGCCCCATTCGGTGGCACGCAGGGCGCGGCAGACCTCGACCCCGTCCATCTCGGGCAACAAGCGCTCGAGCATGAGCACATCCGGCGTTTCCTGCAGCGCCCGGGTGAGCGCCTCGCCGCCGGTTCCCGCCTGGGTCACGTGGCATCCGAGATCATGGCTCAGGGTTGCGACGATGGCTGCCCGCGCGCGGGCATCGCCCATCGCGACCAGCACATGGAGCGGCGCTTGCGCATCGGGCGTGGCGGGCGTGGCCGGTTGAGGCGGGGTTTCGGTCAGGCGTTCGAAGTCGGGTAGCGTTTCGGTCGGGATGCGCAGCAGCTCGCCCCAGCTGTGCCATTGCGCGACTGCACCGTCGAAGAGGGCGCCAAAAGCCTGTGCGTCCAGCCCGATCTGGCCGCCCATGCGCATCAGCTCGCCGACTTTGGCGTGTCGCTCGGCTTCGGGCGCGCAGCCCAAATCGGCCATGCGCCGCGCGAGCACCAAGAGCTGCAGCAACTGGTAGGGCCGTGAACCCTCGCGGAAGCCCGAGGCTTCGGGTCGTTCATGAAAGACGACCGGTTCGGCCAAAGCCTTGGGAATGCCGCAGTCTTCGAGGATGACGGCGGTGAATTCGAGATGGTCCGTGTGCAGCGCCTGGCGCTCGGCTTCGAGCAAGGCCTCTGTCGAAAGCTTTTGTTGCAGCACACCCGCGTATTCCTGCGGGTAGATGGTGGCGAGCGCGAGTTCACCGATGCGCGCGAGCAGCCCACAGGCGAAGAGGTCGTCGGGCGTCGTAACGCGGACGACCTTGCACAGTTCCTGGGCCGAGACGCCCAGGAGGAGGCTGTGCGACCAGAAGGCGCCGTAGTCGAAGGCAGGGCAGGGCCCGCTGGAGTGCTGGTCGACCAGTGAAAAACTCATGGCGAGCAGCCGCACCGTGTTCATGCCGAGCCGCATGACCGCGTCTTTGACCGAAGCGACCGGCCGTCCGCCCTGGCCGGCGGCGTTTGCCTTGCGCAGCAGCCGGCTCGAGAGGGCGGGGTCCGTCTGCACGATACGCGCGACTTCTTCGAGCGTGGCGTCGTCCCGGCGGCAGACTTCCATGATCGCCAGTGCGACGCCCTTGGGGCTGGGCAGTTGCCCGGCGATGCGCAGTTGCTCAGCCTGGGTGGTCGTCATGGGTAACGGCGGGTTGTTGGGCCGCCATGGAAACGGTTGCTGCTATCGTATCAGCGTCCTTTGCTGCCGATGCGGCTTTCCGTGCCCTGGACCAGCCGGCGGATGTTCTCGCGGTGGCGCCAAAGCAACAGCAGCGTCATGGCCGAGATGGCCAGGCTCGTGGCGGGTTCTGCCGTCCAGACGCGCCCGTCGCCCAAGAGATAGAACAGCGGCGCGAACACGGCGGCCACGATGGAGGCCAGCGACGAATAGCGAAAAAAGCCGGCGATGAGGATCCAGGTCAGCAGCGTCGCCGCGCCCAACCACGGTTGCAGGGCCAGCAGCACGCCGGCGGCGGTGGCCACACCCTTGCCACCCTTGAAGCCAAAGAACACCGGGTACAGATGGCCCAGGAACGCCGCCAGCCCCACCAGCGCCACCGTGCCTGTACCCAGCCCGTAGGGCGCGCCCAGCGAGGCCACGGCCACCACCGGCAGCCAGCCCTTGGCCGCATCGAGCAGCAGCGTGAGCACGGCGGCCTTCTTCGAGCCCGAGCGCAGCACGTTGGTCGCACCGGGGTTGCCGCTGCCAAAGGTGCGGGGGTCTGCCAGGCCCATGGCCCGACTGACGATGACCGCGAAACTCAACGAACCGATGAGGTAAGCGGCCAGGATGGCGACGAAGGAATAAACCGAGCTCAAGAACGACTCCTCAGGCGTGGAACAACGGGTGCAGCGGCCGATTATTCAACGACCCGCCTTCCCCTAACCGTCGGCGAGCGCGCACTCGACCGGCTGGGCACCGAGCTGCTCTGTGCAGACCCGGGGGGCTATGCCGACCAGAAAGCCGCGTCGTCCGCCGTTGATGAGGATTTTGGGTAGTGTGAGGATGCTCGCCTCGATGTAGACCGGCATGGCGCGGCGCGTGCCAAAGGGCGAGGTGCCGCCGACGAGGTAGCCGCTGTGGCGCTGGGCCACCTCGGGGGCGCAGGGCTCGACCGATTTCGCGCCGATTTGCCGCGCCAGCGCTTTGGTCGACACCTGCCGGTCGCCGTGCATGAGGATCAGGAGCGGCCGCGCGTCCTGGTCCTGCATCACCAGCGTCTTGACCACCGCGTGCGGGTCCCAGCCGAGCGCGGCGGCGCTGTGCAGCGCGCCGCCCTTGTCCACGTAGTCGTACGGATGCTCGGTGTAGGCGACGCCCTGCGCCTTGAGCCAGGCGGTGGCCGGGGTTTCGCTCACATGGGGCTTCTTGGCCATCGGATTGGACTTGGCCTCATTGAGCCGGGTCGCGCAGCGCCCAGCGGATGCGGTCGATCTCGGCGCGCAGTTCGGGGCTGAGCTGGGTGCCCCAGGCATCGAGGTCTTCGTCGAGCTGGGCCAGCGAGGTGACGCCGATGATGGTGCTGGCCACGCGCCAGTTGTCGTAGCAAAAGGCCAGCGCGAGCTGCGTGGGCGTGAGGCCGTGCGCGCGGGCCAGCGCGTTGTAGCGCCGCGCCGCTTCCAGCGCCTCGGGGCGACCCCAGCGCTGCTTTTTCATGCTGTCGAACTTCGCCATGCGCCCGACCGAAGCGTCGGTGTCGATGCCGCGGTCGTCGTACTTGCCGGTCAGCAGCCCAAAGCCCAGCGGCGAGTACGCCAAGAGCGAGACTTCGAGCCGGTGGCAGGTTTCGTCCAGCCCGTTCTCATAGCTGCGGTTGATGAGGCAATACGGGTTTTGCACGCTCACCACGCGCGGCAGGCCATGTTCTTCGGCCAAGCGCACGAACTCGTGCACGCCGTAGGGGGTTTCGTTCGACAGGCCGACGGCGCGGACCTTGCCCGCGCGCACCAGCGTGGCGAGGGCTTCGAGCTGCTCGCGGATCGGGGTGACGGATTTTTCCTTGCTCGGGTCGTAGGCGAGGATGCCAAACGCCGGCACATGGCGCTCGGGCCAGTGGATCTGGTAGAGGTCGATCACGTCGGTTTGCAGCCGCCGCAAGCTCGCCTCGCACGAGGCGATGATGTCGGCGCCGGTCATGCCGCTGCCTACGCGGATCCAGGGCATGCCGCGCGACGGGCCCGCCACTTTGCTGGCCAACACCACCCGCTGCCGCATACCGGGGCGCTGGGCGAACCAGCGGCCGATGATGGATTCGGTCGCGCCATAGGTTTCGGCGCGGGCCGGCACGGCGTACATCTCGGCCGTGTCGATGAAGTTGATGCCGCGCTCGACGGCGCGGTCGAGGATGGCGTGGGCATCGGTTTCGGTGACTTGCTCACCGAAGGTCATGGTACCCAGGCAGATGGGGGTGACGTGAAGGTCGCTTTGGCCGAGGCGGACGGTTTGCATGAGGTGGTGCGTGGGGTTGTAGAGGAACGAGTGAAGTTTATGGGGGAGGAGGCGTGCGCGCTCAGCGCGGTGCCCGGGCCGCGCTCTCGGCGGCTGCCCGGGCGCGGGCTTCTTCTTGCAGACGCAGCACGCGGCGCTGCACCTTGCCGGTGGTGGTCATGGGCAGCTGGTCGATGAATTCGATTTCCTTGGGGTACTCGTAGGGTGCGAGCCGGCCGCGTACATGGGCTTGCAGTTCCCGGCACAGTTGGGCATCGAATGCGGCGCTTCCCGGCGTGAATTGGTCACGTCGTGCTCTGAATTCAGGAGTCAACACGACATAGGCCTTGACCAGCGCGCCGCGCTCGGGGTCGGGCTTGGGCACCACGGCGGCGTTGGCGACGGCCGGGTGGCGCAGCAGGCAGTTTTCGATTTCGCCGGGGCCGATGCGGTAGCCCGCGGACTTGAACATGTCGTCGGCGCGGCCCTGGTACCACAAGTAGCCGTCCGCGTCGCGCAGCGCCAGGTCGCCGGTGCGGCACCAACTGTCGGCGGGGTCGCCGGTGAATTTGGCGCGGGTGGCCGCTTCGTTCTTCCAATAGCCGAGGAAGAACACCGGGTCGGGGTCGCCATGGCGGTCGCGGCGGTGCACCGCCACCTCGCCGATCACCCCCGGCGGGCATTCGACGCCCGCTTCGTCGATCACCGCCACCCGGTGGCCGGGGTAGGGCCGGCCCATGCTGCCGGGCTTGGCGGGCCACAGCGCCTGGCAGTTGCCGACGATGTAGTTGATTTCCGTCTGGCCGAACATTTCGTTGGGCGCCACACCCAGCGCGTCGCGGCACCAGGCGTAGACGGCCTCGCCCACGGCCTCGCCCGCGCTCATGAGGGCTTGCAGGCGCAGGCGGAAGCGCGCGCGGGGCTCGGGCACGGCCTTCATCATCGCCTTGAGCGCGGTGGGGAACAAAAAGCTGTGGGTGACGCCGTGGGTTTGCAGGAGGTCGAAGGCCAGTTCCGGGCTGAAGCGCTCGCGACAGGCGACGATGGGCCGGCCAAAGTAGAGCGTGGGCAGGAGCGCGTCCATCAGGCCGCCGGTCCAGGCCCAGTCGGCGGGGCTCCAGAACACCGCATCGCTCGCGGCGTTGCGCACGCCGTCGAAGCCAAACCAGTTCTGGCTGCAGACGAAGCCGGTCAAGTTGCCAATGAGGGCGCGGTGCGGAATCAGCGCGCCCTTGGGGTCGCCGGTGGTGCCGCTGGTGTAGATCAGCACGGCGGGGTCGTCGGCCGCAGTGTCGGCCAGCGGGAAGGGCGCTGCGGGTCGGGCGAGCCAGTCTTCGAGCCGCGCGTCCACGCCCGGTGTGCCCGGCTCCGCCCCGACTGTCACGACGCGGCGCAGGCTCGGGGTTTGCTCGCGCGCGGCCTGCAGCGCGCCCAGGGCCGCCGCGTCGCACAGGGCGAGTACCGCGTCGCTGTGCTGCAGCCGGAACTGCAGCGCCTCCGGGCCAAAGAGCATCGACAGCGGCACCGCCACCGCACCGAGCTGCAGCACCGCCAGATAGGCCACGGCCGTCTCGAAGCGCTGCGGCATCACGATCGCCACCCGGTCGCCGCGGCGCACGCCCGCGCGCACCAGCGCATGCGAGACGCAGTCGGCCGCCGCCTGCAGCGCCGAATATGCGTGTTTTTGGCCGTGTCCCAGCGTGGAATGGTCGATGATTGCTATTGAATTGGAAGTGTCCGCACGCTCGGCCCAGCGCCGGCAGCAGACCTGTGCGATGTTGAAGCGCTCGGGCACGAGCCAGCGCAAGTGCTGATGGACGGTTTCGTAGGCGTCGGCGGGGTGTGCCAGCGGTCGTCGGCTGTCCCGGGCTTGACGGGTCGGCATGGGTCGTCTCCTCAATAATCGGCGCAATGTACCGAATCCAGCGAGCCAGTCACAGCGCGTTTGTCCCGATCCGCGGGCTTCGATACCACGTCCGTTCCTGGTCGGATGGCGAGGCCGACCCGGCCTTGCCGCCTCTGGTGCTGGTGCACGGCTGGATGGACGTGGCGGCCTCGTGGCAGTTCATGGTCGACGCCTTCTCGAGCGGTTTCATGCGTGGGCGACGCATCCTCGCGCCCGACTGGCGGGGCTTTGGCCACACCGCGCCGCCACCGGGCACCGACCACTTCGTTTTTGCGGACTACCTGGGCGATCTGGATGCCTTGCTCGACACGCTTGTCGGCGCGCAACCCGTGGACCTGATCGGCCACAGCATGGGCGGCAACGTCGCGATGATTTACGCGGGGGTGCGGCCGGCAAGGATCCGCCGCCTGGTCAACCTCGAGGGTTTCGGCTTGCCCGCGACGCGCCCCGAGCAGGCGGGCGCGCGCTATGCGCAGTGGCTCGACGAACTGCGCGCCTTGCATGCGGGCGACCTGCGCCTCAAGGACTACGACAGCCTGGATGCCGTCGCGCGCCGCCTCATGAAGACCAACCCGCGCCTGTCGCCCGACAAGGCCTCCTGGCTCGCGCAGCATTGGGCCGAGCCGGACGCGGCGGGCCGCTGGCGCATCCTGGGCGACGCCGCGCACAAAATCACCCATCCCATGCTCTACCGTGTCGAGGAGGTGCTGGCGATTTATCGCGCCATCACCGCGCCGGTGCTGGCCGTCGAGGCCGACGGGGATTCGCTCAGCCAGTGGTGGAAGGGGCGCTACAGCTTGGCCGAGTACCACGAGCGCCTGCGGGCCGTGCCTGACTGCCGGGTCGCGGTGGTGGCCGACGCGGGCCACATGCTGCACCACGACCAGCCCGAAGAACTCGCACGGCTGATCGAATCCTTCCTTGCGTGAGAAAATCGCGGGTTTGCGGGTGCGCTCGCACCCCGCAGCGGCGTGGCTGCGCCGCCCGTGAACATCGAACACCGAGGAATTCCCAGCATGGATGCAGAACACATCAACCAGATCGGCACGCAACTGGCCGACTTGAGCGCCCGCGTGCAGGCGCTACGGGGGTATCTTTGACTACCCTGTCAAAGCCGAACGCCTGAGAACCGTCAACGCCTACCTCGAAGACCCCACCGTCTGGGACGACCCCAAGCGCGCGCAGGAACTGGCGAAGGAAAAGAAGTCCCTCGAGGGCGTGGTGGTCACGCTCGACCATCTCGAACGTGAGCTTGCCGACAATACCGAGCTCTACGAAATGAGCAAGGAAGAGGGTGACGAGGCGAGCCTCGCCACCATCGAAGCCGAGGTCGAAAAGCTCGCCGCCCAGGTCAAGGACCTGGAGTTCCGCCGCATGTTCAACAACCCGGCCGACCCGCTCAACGCCTTCCTCGACATCCAGGCCGGCGCGGGCGGCACCGAGGCTTGCGACTGGGCCAGCATGCTGCTGCGCCAGTATTTGCGCTACGCCGAGCGCAAGGGCTTCAAGGCCACGGTCGAAGACATCACCGAGGGCGACACCGCCGGCATCAAGAGCGCCACCATCAAGGTCGAGGGCGACTATGCCTTCGGCCTCTTGCGCACCGAGACCGGCGTGCACCGCCTGGTGCGCAAGAGCCCCTTCGATTCCTCCGGCGGCCGGCACACCAGCTTTGCGAGCGTGTTCGTCTACCCCGAAATCGACGACACCATCGAAATCGACATCAACCCCGCCGATGTGCGGGTGGATACTTACCGCGCCAGTGGCGCCGGCGGCCAGCACATCAACAAGACCGACTCGGCGGTGCGCCTCACGCACATCCCCACCGGCATCGTGGTGCAATGCCAGGACGGGCGCAGCCAGCACAGCAACCGCGAAACCGCCTGGAAACGGCTGCGTTCGCGCCTGTACGACTTCGAGATGCGCAAGCGCATGGAGGCGCAGCAAAAGCTCGAAGACACCAAGACCGACGTGGGCTGGGGCCACCAGATCCGCTCCTACGTGCTCGACCAGAGCCGCATCAAAGACCTGCGCACCAACTACGAGACCTCGGCCACGCAGAAAGTGCTCGACGGCGACCTCGACCCCTTCATCGAAGCCTCGCTCAAACAGGGCGTCTGAACCCCACTCCAAAGGAACCCCATGTTGCGTGAAGGACAAGCCCTCATCCGGCGCGAAGACTACGCCCCGCCGGCCTACCTCATCGACACCGTCGACCTGTGCTTCGACCTCGACCCGGCCAAGACCCGCGTGCTCAACCGCATGCGCGTGCGCCGCAACCCCGACGTGCCGGCGCAGCCGTTGCGGCTCGACGGCGAGGAACTCAACCTCGCGCGGGTGCTGGTCAACGGCGCGGGCACCTCGTTCAAGCTCGAGGGCAATCAGCTCGTGCTCGAAAGCCTGCCCGAAGGCCCCGAGCCTTTCGAGCTGGAAATCTTCACCACCTGCGCGCCAGCCAAGAACACCCAGCTCTCCGGCCTGTACGTGAGCGAGGGCACCTTCTTTACGCAGTGCGAGGCCGAAGGCTTTCGTCGCATCACCTACTTCCTCGACCGGCCGGATGTGATGGCGAGCTACACCGTCACGCTGCGCGCCGATCGGGCGCAGTATCCGGTGCTGTTGTCCAACGGCAATCTCGTCGAGCAGGGTGAGCTCGAAGGCGGGCGCCACTTCGCGCGCTGGGTCGACCCACATCGCAAGCCCTGCTATTTGTTCGCGCTGGTGGCGGGCAAGCTCGTCGCACGCGAGCAGCGCATCGTCTCGCGGCTGGGCAAAGAACACTTGCTGCAAATCTATGTCCGCGCCGGCGACCTCGACAAGACCGAGCACGCCATGAACTCGCTCATGGCCGCCATCGCCTGGGACGAGGTGCGCTTTGGCCTCTCGCTCGACCTCGAACGCTTCATGATCGTCGCCACCAGCGACTTCAACATGGGCGCGATGGAGAACAAGGGCCTCAACATCTTCAACACCAAGTACGTGCTGGCCAACCCGGCCACCGCGACCGACACCGATTACGCCCACATCGAAAGCGTGGTCGCGCACGAATACTTCCACAACTGGACCGGCAACCGCGTCACCTGCCGCGACTGGTTCCAGCTCTCGCTCAAAGAGGGCTTGACGGTCTACCGCGACCAGGAGTTCAGCCAGGACATGGCTGGCAGCCCCTCGGCGCGTGCGGTGCGCCGCATCGAAGACGTGCGCGTGCTGCGCACGCTGCAGTTTGCCGAGGACAGCGGCCCGATGGCGCACCCCGTGCGGCCGGACCAATACCTCGAGATCAACAACTTCTACACCGTCACGGTCTACGAAAAAGGCGCTGAGCTCGTGCGCATGATGCACACGCTCGTGGGCACCGAGGGTTTCGCGGCCGGCATGAAGCTCTACTTCGAGCGGCACGACGGCCAGGCCGTCACGGTGGATGACTTCGCTGCGGCGATTGCTGACGCCAATCCAGACTCCGAGCTTGCCCGCCGCTTGCCGCAGTTCATGCGCTGGTACAGCCAGGCCGGCACCCCGCATGTGAGCGCCGAGACGCATTTCGACCCGGCCGCGCGCCGCTGGACGCTCAAGCTGAGCCAAAGCTGCCCGCCCACGCCGGGGCAGCCGCACAAGGAACCCTTCGTCATCCCCGTGCGGCTCGCCTTGTTCGACCGCGACGGGCAGCCCTTGCCACTGCGTGTGTCCGCCGACGCGGGCGCCGCCGCCGAGACGACGGGCGAGGCCGCGCCACTCGAGCGGCTGCTGGTGCTCACCGAGCGCGAACAAACCTTCCACTTCGACGGACTCGACGCGCCGCCGGTGCCTTCGCTGCTGCGGGGATTCAGCGCACCCATCGTGCTCGACTTCGACTACACGGATGAGGAGCTGTTGATTTTGTTGGCGCACGACAGCGACCCGTTCAACCGCTGGGAAGCGGCGCAGCGGCTCGTCACGCGCCGCGCGCTCGACTTCATCCGCAGCGATGCCGAAGCCAAGGACGCCAAGGTGCTCGACCCGGCGACGCTCGAGGCGCTGCGCAGCGTGCTGCGTCATCCGGCGCTGGACGCCGCTTTCAAGGAACTCGTGCTCACCCTGCCGGCCGAAACCTGGCTCGCCGAACAGCTCGACGTGGTCGACCCGCAGCGCGTTCACGCCGTGCGCGAGGCCATGCGTGAGCAGCTCGCGCTCGATCTGCACCACGACTGGGTTTGGGCCTGGGAACAGCACCGCGACAACGGTGCCTATCGGCCCGATGCCCGCTCCGCCGGGCGCCGCGCCCTCGCGGGCATGGCGCTCACCATGCTCTGCGTGGCTGCGCGTGAGACGGGTGATGTCGTCTGGCCGGGCAAGACCTACCAGCGCGTCAAGGACGCGACCAACATGACGGACCGCTTCCATGCGCTATCCGCTTTGGTGACCGCCGGGCATGCGCTGGCCGAACCCGCCTTGCAGCATTTCTACGCCATGTTCCGCCACGAACCGCTCGTCATCGACAAATGGTTCGCGCTACAGGCGGGTGCACCGGACCGGGGTGGCGACGTGCTGCCGTTGGTGCGCCAGCTCATGCAGCATCCGGACTTCAACCTGCGCAACCCCAACCGCGCGCGCAGCCTCATCTTCAGCTACTGCAACGCCAATCCCGGCGCTTTCCATCGCGCCGATGCTGCGGGCTATGTGTTCTGGAGTGAACGCGTGCTCGAACTCGACGCGATCAACCCGCAGGTCGCCGCACGTCTCGCACGCGCGCTGGAGCGCTGGAAGAAGCTGGCCGAACCCTGGCGCAGCGCGGCGCGCGAGGCCATCGCGCGGGTGGCCGCCAAGCCCGATCTGAGCAACGACGTGCGCGAGGTCGTCACCCGCGCCTTGGCCGACTGACCCATCCCGAGGAGCACCGCATGGCCCCCAAACCCATCAGTCTCACCCGCTACCTGGTCGAACAGCAGCGCGTCGATGGCCATATTCCGGCCCAGTTGCGCCTGTTGATCGAAGTCGTCGCGCGCGCCTGTAAGCGCATCAGCATCGCCGTCAACAAGGGGGCGGTGGGTGGCGTGCTCGGCTCGGCCGGCTCGGAGAATGTGCAGGGTGAGGTGCAGAAAAAGCTAGACCTCATCGCCAACGAGGTGCTGATCGAGGCCAATGAATGGGGCGGCCACCTTGCAGCCATGGCTTCCGAAGAGATGGACACGATCTATGTCGTGCCCAACCGCTACCCCAAGGGCGAGTACCTGCTGCTGTTCGATCCACTCGACGGCTCGAGCAACATCGACGTCAACGTCAGCATCGGCACCATCTTCAGCGTGCTCAAGATGCCCGAGGACGACCGCGGCGTCGACGAGGGCGACTTTCTGCAGCCCGGCCGACAGCAGGTGGCGGCGGGCTACTGCGTCTACGGCCCGCAGACCACGCTGGTGCTGACCGTGGGAGATGGTGTGGCGATGTTCACCCTCGACCGCGAGCAGGGCTCCTTCGTGCTCACCGAGGAAAACGTCCGAATACCTGCGGACACCCGTGAGTTCGCGATCAACATGAGCAACCTACGGCACTGGGACGCGCCCGTGAAGCGCTACATCGATGAGTGCCTCCAGGGTGCGGACGGCCCGCGCGGCAAGGACTTCAACATGCGCTGGGTGGCCTCGATGGTGGCCGACGTGCATCGCATCATGACCCGCGGCGGCATCTTCATGTACCCCTGGGACAAGCGCGAACCGAACAAGCCCGGCAAGCTGCGCCTGATGTACGAGGCCAATCCCATGGCCTGGTTGGTCGAGCAGGCCGGCGGCGCTGCGACCAACGGACATCAGCGCATTCTGGACATCCAGCCCAAGAGCCTGCATGAGCGTGTGGCGGTGTTTATGGGCTCGAAAAACGAGGTCGAGCGGGTCACGAGCTATCACCAGAACCCGCTATAATGCAGGGCTTCGCCGGCATAGCTCAGTTGGTAGAGCAGCGCATTCGTAATGCGAAGGTCGGGGGTTCGACTCCTCTTGCCGGCACCATCTGATTTCAACGAAAAACGCCCCCGATTCTTACGAGTCGGGGGCGTTTTTTTGTAGGGGCGGGCCGGACGCCGGGGTCAGCTTTCGATGCCGAGGAGTTCCACGTCGAAAGTCAGGACCGCATTGGGCGGAATCACGCCGCCGGCGCCGCGCGTCCCGTAGGCGGTTTCGCTCGGGCAGGTGAGGGTGGCCTTGCCGCCCACTTTCATGGTTTGCAGGCCCTGCGTCCAGCAGGGAATGACACGGTTGAGCGGAAAGCTCGCCGGCTTGCCGCGGCTGTAGGAACTGTCGAACTCCTTGCCGTCGGCGAGGGTGCCGCGGTAGTGCACCCGCACCACGTCGGTAGCCTTGGGGCGGGCGCCGTCACCCACTTTGGCGTGCACGATCTTCACGCCCGAGGGCAGGGTTTCGGTTGGGGCGGCGGGGGCGGAGGCCAGGGCCAGGCCCGCAGCGATGCACAGGCCGAGAAACAGGGCGCTGGCGCGCGGCAGGGATGGGTTGAGAGCCATGTTGTGGACGAATGATGTGAAAAACCCCGGTAGCCCAGCGCGAAACGGTCGATGATTGCTATCAAAAAGTGACCATCTCGGCGGGGCGCCGGGGCAGGGCAGGGGCGCCGGGCGCCCGTGGGTTTACGTGGTCAGTCGCGCTCGCCGCCCATGATGCCGAGCAGTGCGAGCAGGCTCTGGAACACGTTGAAGAGGTCCAGGTAGAGCGCGAGCGTGGCGCTGATGTAATTCGTTTCGCCGCCGTCGATGATCTGCTTGAGGTCGTAGAGCATGAAGGCGCTGAAGATTCCGATCGCCAGCACGGAGAGCGCCATCATGCCGGCGGTGGAGCCGACGAACACGTTGATGATGCCGCCCACCAGGATCGCGAGTGCACCCACCATCAGCCACTTGCCCATGCCCGACAGGTCGCGCTTGATGACGGTCGCGAGGCTCGCCATGGCGAAGAACACGCCGGCGGTGCCGCCGAAGGCCGTCATGATGAGTTCGCTGCCGTTCTTGAAACCCAGCACCATGGCGATGAGCCGCGAGAGCATCAGCCCCATGAAGAAGGTGAAGGCGAGCAACACCGGCACGCCGGCGGCCGAGTTCTTGGTGCGCTCGATGGCGAACATGAAGCCAAAGGCGCCACCAAGGAACACCAGCAGGCCGATGCCGCCCGTGAGGTTGGCGGTGATGCCCGTGGCCACGCCGATCCAGGCGCCCAGCACGGTGGGCAGCAGGCTGAGAGCCAGCAGCCAATAGGTGTTGCGCAGCACGCGGTTGCGTTGCGCGAGCGCGCCAGCACCGCCGTAGGCCGTGCCGGCATCGAGGGTCTGCAGACGGTCGTTCATGCGTATCTCCTTGGAAGTGAATGGCCGGTTTGTCCGGCTGCATGGATTCTAGGGGTCGCCCATGACAGGGCGTGCACCTGGGGCGCGTGATTCCGATGAAATCAAAGGATACCGGCCAGCCCCCGGAGGCCACCGATTCAGTTGCAGGCGTTTTTACCGCCGTGCGGGTGGCCCGGCGGCCGGCTTGCGCTAAGCTGCTGCGCTCACCACTCTGTTCGGACCTCACCGCATGAAATCCACCGTTGTTCTCGAATCCGCCGATGTGAAGGCCGTGGCCGCGGCCGCGGAGGCCGAAGCGCTGGCCCACGGCTGGGCGGTCACGATTGCCATCGTCGACGCGGGCGGGCATTTGCTGCACCTGAACCGCCTCGACGGCGCGCCGCCGATCTCCGCGCACATCGCGCCGGCCAAGGCCCACACGGCGGCGCTCGGTCGTCGCGAAAGCAAGGTCTACGAGGACGTGATCAACGGCGGGCGCACCTCATTTCTCAGTGCGCCGAGCGTCGAGGGATTGCTCGAAGGCGGCGTCCCCATCCTGAAAGACGGCCAGTGCCTGGGCGCGGTCGGCGTCAGCGGCGTGAAGTCCTCGGAAGACGCGCAGATCGCCCGCGCCGGGATCGCGGCACTGGGTTTGTGACCCGAGCGCCTCGCTGCGGTTCGCGGCAATTCGGGCGTGCGAGGCATCCGAACTTGAACCCACTGACTGCAAATCGATCGCCTCGAATGGGCTCGAGGCAGCACTGCGGCGGCCGGCCTGACCCTGCTGTCAGCCCGCAGCTTCGTTGAGCTTGAGCTCTTGCAAGATGGTGGTCGCGATCTCTTCGATCGATTTGTGTGTCGTCGACAGCCACTTGATACCGGCGCGACGCATCATTGCTTCGGCGGCAGCGACCTCGCGGCGGCAGTTTTCGAGGCTGGCGTACTTGGACCCCGGTCGGCGCTCCTGCCGGATTTCGGCCAGGCGCTCGGGTTGGATGCTCAGGCCGAACAACTTCTTCTTGTACGCCAGCAGCGCCGGGGGCAGTTGCTGGCGCTCGAAGTCCTCGGGTATGAGCGGGTAGTTGGCCGCTTTGATGCCGTATTGCATGGCCAGATACAGGCTGGTTGGGGTTTTGCCGCTGCGGCTCACGCCGACGAGGATCACGTCAGCGGCTGCCAGGTCCTGGTCGGACTGGCCGTCGTCATGCGCCAGGGCGAAGTTGATCGCATCGATGCGACGTTGATAGTCGGCACTCTTGCTCGCGTCGCTGAACCGGCCCACGCGGTGGTGCGACTTCACGCCGAGTTCTTCTTCCAGCGGGTGCACGAAGGTCCCGAACATGTCGAGCAACATGCCTTTGCAGTGCTGCTGAATGACGTGCAGCACGTCCATATTGACCAGCGTCGTGAAGACGATCGGCCGGCGTCCCTCATGCTCGGCGGTGTGGTTGATTTGCCGCACCGCCTGATGGGCCTTGTCCACCGTGTCGACGAAGGGGAGGCGGACCGCGCGGAACTGGACGTCGAACTGCGCGAGGATGGCTTTGCCAAAGGTCTCGGCGGTGATGCCGGTTCCGTCGGAAACATAAAAAACGGTGCGTTCAGCCATTTTGGAAGCGTCAAAGTGGATGTCAGCGTCAACTGTAGCGAAGATGCTGGTCCAGCCAGCGCCTAAAATGGCGCATCGGTTTGCCGCTCGCTGCGGCCTTCCCTCAAGAATTCATGCGCTGCTCGGACCCATACGAAGAACTCCAAAGTCCGCAGGCCGTCGCCACGGTCAGCGGCAGCGCGGCTCGGTTTTTTTACTTCTGGAGTCTCCCATGTCTGCACTGTTCGAGCCGACCGCCCTGGTCGTACCGTTTGAGAAACTGAGAATGACCGATGTCGAGGCGGTTGGCGGTAAAAACGCCAGCCTCGGCGAGATGATTTCGCAATTGCCTTCGGGCGTGCGTGTTCCCACCGGCTTCGCGACGACCGCCTACGCCTTCCGGCAGTTTCTGGCGCACGGCGGATTGGCTGAGCGCATCAATGCCCGGCTCGCGGCCCTCGATACCGAGGACGTCCGCGCCCTCGCGTCCGCCGGAGCGGAAATCCGGGCTATGGTCGAGGCGCAACCCTTCCCGCCCGAACTCGAGGCGGCCATCCGTGAGGCGTTTGCGCGACTCGAGGCCGACAACCCCGGCGGTTCGTACGCCGTGCGATCTTCCGCAACCGCAGAGGACCTGCCTGATGCCTCGTTCGCAGGTCAGCAAGAAACCTTCCTCAACGTCGAGGGCATCGAGGAGGTCTTGCACAAGACCAAGGAGGTCTTTGCCAGCCTCTACAACGACCGCGCCATCAGCTACCGCGTGCACAAAGGCTTTTCGCATGAGCATGTCGCGCTCTCGGCCGGCGTGCAGCGCATGGTTCGTTCCGACATCGGCGCCTCGGGCGTGATGTTTACCATCGACACCGAGTCGGGTTTCGACGACGTGGTTTTCATCACCGCCAGCTACGGTCTGGGCGAGACGGTCGTGCAAGGCGCCGTCAACCCCGACGAGTTCTATGTGCACAAGCCCATGCTGCGTGCGGGCAAGCGCGCCGTGATCCGGCGGAACCTCGGCAGCAAGCTGATCCAGATGGTGTTCACCACCCCGCAGGAAAAGGCCGAGACGGGCAAACTCGTCAAAACGGTCGACGTGCCCACGGAGCTGCGCAACCGCTACTGCCTCAGCGATGCGGAGGTCGAGCAACTCGCGCGTTACGCCCTCGTCATCGAGCAGCACTATGGCCGCCCGATGGACATCGAATGGGGCAAAGACGGCAAGGACGGACAGCTCTACATCCTGCAAGCGCGGCCCGAGACGGTCAAGAGCCAGGCTCAGGGCAAGACCGAGCTGCGCTACAAGCTGAAGAACCGCGGGACCATCCTCGCCGAAGGGCGTGCGATTGGCCAGAAAATCGGCACAGGTCCGGTGCGGGTGGTGCACAACATTTCGGAGATGGACAAGGTCCAGCCCGGCGACGTGCTGGTCACCGACATGACCGATCCGAACTGGGAGCCGGTCATGAAACGGGCTGCCGCCATCGTGACCAACCGGGGCGGGCGCACCTGCCATGCAGCCATCATCGCCCGTGAACTGGGCATTCCTGCCGTCGTCGGCTGCGGTGACGCGACCGAACGGCTCAAGGACGGCATGCTCGTGACGGTGAGCTGTGCCGAGGGCGATACCGGCTACATCTACGACGGCTTGCTCGAGGCCGAAGTGACCGAGGTCAGCCGCGGCGCCATGCCGGAGATCTCCACCAAGATCATGATGAACGTCGGCAACCCCCAGTTGGCCTTCGACTTTGCGCAACTACCCAACAGCGGCGTGGGCCTCGCGCGCCTCGAGTTCATCATCAACAACAACATCGGCGTGCATCCCAAGGCCATCCTCGACTACCCGCAGGTCGATCCGGACCTCAAAAAGGCGGTCGAGTCGGCGGCCCGCGGCCACGCCAGCCCCCGCGCTTTTTATGTCGACAAGGTGGCCGAGGGGGTTGCGACCATCGCCGCAGCGTTCTGGCCCAAGCCGGTCATCGTGCGGTTGTCGGACTTCAAGAGCAACGAGTACCGCAAGCTCATGGGCGGCAGCCGCTACGAGCCCGAAGAGGAAAACCCGATGCTCGGTTTCCGCGGCGCGGCACGCTATCTCAGCGCCGACTTTCGCGAGGCGTTTGCGATGGAGTGCGAAGCCCTGCTGCGGGTGCGCAATGACATGGGCCTGACCAACGTGCAGGTCATGGTGCCCTTCGTGCGCACGATCGGGCAGGCAGAGCGTGTCACGGCGCTGCTGGCCGAGTATGGCCTGCGCCGTGGCGAGAACGATCTCAAGCTCATCATGATGTGCGAGGTTCCGAGCAACGCCGTTCTGGCCGAACGCTTCCTCGAGCATTTCGATGGCTTCTCGATCGGCTCGAACGACCTGACCCAACTCACCTTGGGCCTCGACCGGGATTCGGGTCTCGAGCTGCTGGCAGCCGATTTCGACGAGCGCGACCCGGCCGTCATGGCGCTGATCGCGCAGGCGATTCGTGCCTGTCGCGCGGCCGGCAAATACATCGGCATCTGCGGCCAAGGCCCCAGCGACCATCCGGATTTCGCGCTGTGGCTGCGAGATCAGGGAATCAGCTCGATTTCGCTCAACCCGGACTCGGTGATCGACACCTGGAACCAACTGGCGAAATAAGGCAACGCTGAATAAGTTTCCGTGATGGCGCGCGCCCGTCGACCCAGCCGGGCGCTTGGACGCGGTTCCAGTGCTTGGTGAAAACGCGGGTCGACTGCGTCGGAGCAGCGTGCTAGAAACGCCTCATGACGCAACCGAACCCGCTTCCCTCTGCCTCGGAACAGAGTGCCTGGTCGCAAACGCGGCGCCTGACCTTCATCCTGCTTCTCGTCTGGTGGCTGGCGACCATCGCTTTGGTCTGGGGCGCCCCCGGGCTGCAATTTCGCTTCTTCGGTTGGCCCTTTGGTTTTTGGGCGGCTGCGCAGGGCCTGCCCCTGCTGTATCTGTTCATCGTCGTGATCTATGCCCGGCGCGTGCGTCGGATCGAGCGCGATGTGGTACACCCAGCCTAGGCCGCTTAGGACCGAGACGGCCAGCGCGCGAAGCGTTCGGTCGCAGCGCCTGCCCTGAGCGTAGCCCCCGCTGCTTGCACGACGACCCGCGATGCCGCTGCGTACTCCGTCTGCCTTCCGGCGCAATCTGCACCGCGTCTATGGCGTGTTCACGCTCGCCTTCCTGGCGTTTGCGGCCGTGCTCGCCTGGTTGGAATATCTGGGTTTTCCCCGGCAACTCATCGGCCTGATTTTTCTGCTGGCCACGCTGCTGGCCTACGCTGGTTTTGGCTTACTCAGCCGGACCACCGACCCGGACCAGTATTACGTGGCGGGCCGGCAGGTGCCCGCGCTGTACAACGGCGCTGCGACGGCGGCCGATTGGATGTCCGCGGCGTCTTTCATGAGTCTGGCCGGAACCTTGTACGCGACCGGCTACGCCGGGCTGGCTTTCGTTCTGGGTTGGAGCGGGGGCTTCGTGCTGGTGGGCTTGCTGCTGGCGCCGTATCTGCGGCGTCTTGGTCAATACACCATCGCCGACTTCCTGGCGGCGCGCTATGGCGGCAATGGCATACGCGTCGTCGCGGTGCTGTCGACCTTGCTCTGTTCGTTCACCTATGTCGTGGCGCAGATCTATGGCGTCGGACTCATCACGGCGCGCCTGACTGGGCTCGCGTTCGAGATCGGCATCTTCCTCGGGCTCGGAGGGATCCTGGTCTGCTCATTTCTGGGCGGCATGCGCGCCGTGACCTGGACGCAGGTGGGGCAGTTCATCGTGTTGATGCTGGCCTATTTGATTCCCGTGGTCTGGCTGTCGGTCCGGCAGACGGGCGTTCCGGTGCCGCAGCTCGTTTATGGCTACCAGCTCGAGCAAGTCAGCCAGCGCGAACGGGCATTGATCGCGGATCCGGCGGAAATCGAAGTTCGGCAGCGCTATGAGGCGCGGGCGGCAGAGCTCGCGGAAAAGCTCCAGCATCCGAGTGAGTCGCTGGCGGCCGAGCGGGTCGCCGCGACGCTGCGCTCGGCCCAGTTGCGCGCCGCGCACGCTTCGGCCGAGGAAATCGTCGCCGCCGATCGGGCTTTGTTCGGCTTGCCCAAGGATACGACGAGCGCGATTCGCATGTGGGAAGCCGAGCGCGCGCTCGCCGAGTCTCGTGCCAAGCCGCTCAACGGCATGCCGCCCCACGCCGATGCCTTCCCGGCGCCGCCGCAGGCAGGAGCCGAGGTTGCCGATGCTGCCCGGCGCAATTTCCTGGCGCTGGCGTTCTGTCTGATGGTCGGAACGGCGGGACTGCCGCACTTGCTGATGCGGTTCAACACGACGCCCACGGTACACGAGGCCCGGCTTTCCGTCGCTTGGGCGTTGCTGTTCATCGTCATTCTTTACATCAGCGCACCGGCACTGGCCGTGCTCGTGAAATTCGAGATCTTCCACCACGTCATTGGGTCCACGTTTGAGCATCTGCCTGCTTGGATCAAGGCCTGGAGTCAGGTGGATCCGCCCTTGGTCACGGTACGCGACATCAACCGGGATGGCGTCTTGCAGTTGGGCGAGCTGTGGATCGACCCCGACATCATCGTGCTGCTGGCACCGGAAATCGGCGGGCTGCCCTACATCGTGTCCGCGCTCGTTGCGGTCGGCGGCCTGGCTGCGGCGCTTTCGACGGCCGATGGCCTGCTGCTCAGCATTGCCAGCGCATTGAGCCACGATGCCTATTTCCGCCTGCTCGACCCGCAGGCTTCGAATGCCCGGCGGGTGACGATCTCCAAAGTCTTGCTGCTCGTCGTCGCTTTGTGTGCGGCCTATTTGGCGGCGCAGAGGCCGGCAGACATACTGTTCCTGGTCGCTGCGGCGTTTTCATTTGCGGGTGCGGCCTTCTTTCCGGCGCTCGTGCTGGGCGTGTTCTGGAAGCGTGCCACGGCGCAGGCGGCATGGGCGGGCATGATCGTTGGACTTGGGGTGACGATCTTTTACATCGGCTGGACGCACCCCGGCGCACGGGCGCTCTTGGGGCTGAGCGGCACGCCCACGCTCTGGTGGGAGATCGCTCCGAGTGCCGCAGGGATCTTCGGCGTTTTGGCCGGTTTTGCCACCATCGTGGTCTGGAGCCTGCTGACGCCGCCCCCGACGCCCGCGCAGCTCGCGATGGTGGATCGGGTTCGCTCGCCCGATGGCGGGGCGGATTCAACGGCGCCCTAGAATCGAAGCCTCATTTCGCACCGCCGCAACAGCATGACGATCAAAAGTGACCGATGGATCCGGCAGATGGCCGAGACGTACGGAATGATCGAGCCCTTCGAGCCCGGCCAGGTCCGCCAGGCGCCCGATGGGCATCGCATCGTGAGCTACGGCACCAGCAGTTACGGATACGACATCCGCTGTGCCCGCGAATTCAAAGTATTCACCAACATCCACAGCACCGTGGTGGACCCGAAGAACTTCGACGAGAAAAGCTTCGTCGACATCGAGGGCGATGTTTGCATCATTCCACCCAACAGCTTTGCGCTGGCGCGTACGGTCGAATACTTTCGCATCCCGCGCAACGTGTTGACGATCTGCCTGGGCAAGAGCACCTATGCGCGCTGCGGCATCATCGTCAACGTGACACCCTTCGAGCCCGAGTGGGAGGGCTATGTCACGCTCGAGTTTTCGAATACCACACCGCTGCCGGCAAAAATCTACGCCGGTGAGGGCTGCGCACAGGTGCTGTTCTTCGAGAGTGACGAGGTCTGCGAGACCAGCTACAAAGATCGAGGCGGCAAGTATCAAGGTCAGCACGGCGTGACCTTGCCCAAGACCTGAGGCAAGGCTGGGGCAACGCTGAACCAGTCCCTCGCGTGTCGCGCTTCCCGGCTGCGGGGGGGCGTCGGTGCGGTTTGGCGGATCAGGGATAATCCCGCAGTGCGCAAAACGTGGGCACGAGCCGCGGTCGGCAGGGCCGCACACGCCCGGACGCCCGCGATCGCCCGAAAGACCTATGACCCAAACCGTCCCCGAACTTCCCCGTTATGCTGATCTGAATCTGGCCGAGCCGCTCAAGCGAGCGGTGGCTGAAATGGGCTATGAGACGCTCACGCCGATTCAAGCCCAAGCGATTCCGGTGGTCTTGGCCGGGCGGGACGTCATGGGTGCGGCGCAGACCGGCACCGGAAAGACGGCGGCCTTCTCGCTGCCCTTGTTGCAGCGCTTGCTCAAGCACGAGAACGCGTCGACTTCTCCTGCGCGCCATCCCGTCCGGGCGCTCGTCCTCTTGCCCACGCGCGAACTGGCCGACCAGGTGGCGCAGCAGATCAAGCAGTACGCCAAGTACACGCAGTTGCGCAGCGCCGTGGTCTTTGGCGGCATGGACATGAAGCCGCAAACGGCAGAGCTGAAAAAAGGCGTCGAAGTGCTCGTGGCAACGCCGGGGCGTTTGCTCGACCACATCGAGGCGAAGAATGTGGTGCTCAACCAAGTCGAGTATGTCGTTCTCGACGAGGCCGACCGCATGCTCGACATCGGCTTTTTGCCCGATTTGCAACGCATTCTTTCTTATCTGCCCAAGCAGCGAACGACGCTGCTGTTTTCGGCCACCTTCTCCCCGGAGATCAAGCGCCTGGCCAACAGCTACCTGCAAGACCCAATGTTGATCGAGGTCGCCCGGCCGAACGAGACCGCCTCGACCGTGGAGCAGCATTTTTATGCCGTCTCCGACGAGGACAAGCGCCGCGCGATTCATCAGGTGCTGCAGCAGCGGGGGCTGCGCCAGGCGTTCATCTTCGTCAACAGCAAGCTCGGCTGTGCCCGCCTAGCGCGCAGCCTCGAGCGTGAAGGTCTCAAGACCACGGCGCTGCACGGCGACAAAAGCCAGGACGAGCGCCTCAAGGCGCTCAACGCGTTCAAGGCCGGCGAGGTCGATTTGCTCGTTGCGACCGACGTCGCCGCGCGCGGCCTGGACATCAAGGATGTGCCGGCGGTGTTCAATTTCGATGTGCCGTTCAACGCCGAAGACTACGTGCACCGCATCGGGCGCACCGGCCGGGCCGGGGCCTCGGGCCTTGCCGTGACCTTGGTGTCACCTTCGGATGCGCGATTGATCGCGGACATCGAAAAACTGCTCAAACGCAAGATCGAACTCGAACGTCTCGACCTCGGAGGGGCCCCTGATCGCGAAGCGCGTCGCTCCAGCGCAGACGCGCCCGAGCGTTCCCTGCGCAGCGCGCGCGAGCCGCGGCAGGCAGAACGTTCGGAAGATGGAGGGTTCGAGCGCTCGAACGCACGTCGTCGCCCCATTGCCCCGCGCGCCCCGGTCGACCCCTTCTTTTCGAAGCCCTACGAGCCGCCGGCGGCAGCGGCCGAGCCTGCTGCTTCTGCCGGGCCTTCGGCGCCCGCAGCAGCGGGGCCGAGCGCGCCCCAGCGGGCCCGCCGGAAGGTGGCGGCGTTGTTCAAGCCGGGCGGTTGAGCGGAGTACGGCCGGCCTCGTTGCCGCCTGGGTCTGCCCGCACGGCCCGAGGGTTCTGGGCTTGTGGGCACCGAACCGTGATCCGCTCGCGGTCCCGTGGGTCTTCGCTCAGCCGGACGGCCGTCAATTGACCCCCCCAGACGCAACCCGAGTCGAGAGCCAAAACGTCCCGCCGGTCGAGCCAGCCCAGCGTCGACCAGTGCCCAAAGGCCACGGTGACGTCGCGCGTGCGCCGCTCGGGGATATCGAACCAGGGCAGGTAGCCGGGTGGGGCGGCGTCCGCCCCCTCTTTGGTCTCGAATTCCATCGTGCCGTCGCGGCTGCAAAAGCGCAGGCGGGTCAAGGCATTGACGACGACGCGCAGGCGCTCAATGCCCTGGAGCTCGGGGGACCAGCGACGAGGATCGTTGCCGTACATGTCCCGCAAGAATTCTGGCCGCGCCGGGCTGCGCAAGACCGACTCGATCTCGGCTGCGCAAGCGAGGGTGTCGGTGACGGTCCATTGGGGCAGGACGCCTGCGTGCACCATCAGCGTTTCGCGCTCGAAGTGCGCCAGGGACTGCCGCGCGAGCCACTCGATCAACCGGCTCCGGTCGGGCGCTTCGAGGATGTCGCCGATGGTGTCGCCGCGCCGCACGGGCTGCACGCCCGCGGCCACGGCCAGCAGGTGAAGGTCATGATTGCCCAGCAGGCAGGTCGCCGCGCCTTCGAGCCGTTGTAATCGACGCAGGACGCCGAGCGAGTCGGGACCCCGGTTGACCAGGTCGCCGAGTAAAACGATGCGGTCGCGGCTCGGTGAGTAGCCGATTTCGTCGAGCAGTTGGCCCAGCGCGGCGTTGCAGCCCTGAACGTCCCCGATACAGTAGAGTGCCATGGCCTCGATTTTCGCCTGCCTTCGATGAATCTCATCCTGATCGTCTTTTTGATCGTGCTCAATGCGCTGTTCGCCATGTCGGAAATGGCTCTGGCAGCGAGTCGTCGTACCCGATTGGTGGCTTTGGCCGAGACGGGAAACCCCGGGGCTAAGGCTGCATTGGCGTTGCTCGATGAGCCCACTCAGTTCCTCTCGAGCGTTCAGGTCGGCATCACCTCGATTGGGGTTTTGAACGGCATCGTGGGTGAGGCGGCTTTCAGCGCGGAACTGGCGGCGATGCTCGAGGGTTGGGGTTGGGGCGAGCGCGCGGCAGCGCTCACTGCCACGGGAATCGTGGTGACGGGAATTACGTTTGCAACCATCATCTTCGGAGAATTGGTTCCCAAACGCATCGGCCAGCTGTATCCGGAAACCGTGGCCTGCTGGGTGGCCCGACCCATGCGGGGCTTGGCGCGCCTGGGGCGTCCGTTCGTCTGGTTGCTTTCCACGTGCACCCAGGCGGTTTTACGCTTGCTTCGGGTCGATACGGGGCGCATTCAGCGTGTGACGGAGGAGGAGATTGCTGCGAGTCTGGAAGAGGGGGTCGATGCGGGATTGATCGAAGCGCACGAGCACCAAATGGTGCAAAACGTTTTCCATCTCGACGATCGCCCTTTGACCTCGTTGATGGTGCCGCGCGCGGAAATCGACTGGCTCGAGGCCGATGCCTCGGTTCAAGACTGTCTCGAAAAAATCGCGGCGGCGGGCGAAGATGGCGCGCACTCGTGGTACCCGGTTTGTCGGGGCAGTCTCGATGATGTGGTCGGCCTGATGAGTGTGGCGCGTTTGTTGCAATTGAAGAAATCCGGTGTCAACGACCCCATCGGTTCCCATGTGCAGCCGGTGACCTTCGTTCCAGAGACCTTGTCCGCGATGGAACTCCTCGAGCAGCTGCGGCAACGCAGTGGTCGCATGGTGCTCGTGGTCGATGAATATGGCGTGGTGCAGGGGTTGCTCACACCGCACGATCTGCTCGAGGCGATTACCGGCGAGCTTCGTCCCTTGGTTCCGGGAGAGGCTTGGGCCACGCGGCGCGAGGATGGAAGCTGGCTGCTCGACGGCCTTATTCCCTTGCAAGAGCTGAAGGCGCGGCTCGAGATCGATGAGGAATTCCCCGACGAAGACAAAGGCCGCTATACCACGCTTGCGGGACTCTTGTTGACGCTGGCCGGGCGTTTACCCCGAATGGGGGAGCATTTCGCCTTTGGCGACTGGGACTTTGAAATTGTTGACCTCGACGGCCGACGTATCGATCGGGTATTGGCGCGGCCACGCGCATAGAAACCAGATTCGCTCTTCGAATCGGGTGGTCTTTGCGTACAATTGGGCATCCATTCGGTCCAAAACGCGATTTCGACCGGATGGATTCATTGATATCGATCCCCCAACTTTGAAAGCGCTCTATGAATGACGTTGATCTGAAACAATTGCTGCAGGCACGCGAAGAGTTGGACCGCAAGATCGCGGAGGCGCGTAAACAGGCCAAGGCCGACGCCATCGCGCGCGTGCGGGCCATCGTGGCGGAATTTGACCTCACTGCCCGGGACGTTTTCCCCGTCGCCACGCGCACGCGCAAAGGCGCGGCCAATCCAGGCGAGCCGAAATATCGTGACCCCGTCAGCGGGAAGGTTTGGACCGGCCGGGGCAAGCCACCCAACTGGATCCAGGGCAAGGACCGCAGCCAATTCCTGATTCGCTGATCCGCAGACCCCCAGTTCGGGGGTCACTCGAGCCTTTGCAGTAGACCGGTGGAGAGCGCGGTGCCCAGCAGCACAACGGCGCCGCAAGCCAGCATCCACGGCGTGATTTGCTCGCCTAGGAACAGATTCCCGTAGAGCAGGGCGAACAGGGGGACGATAAAGGTCACTGCAAGGGCGCGGGTGGGACCGGCGTGTTGAATCAGTCGAAAGAACAGCACGTAGGCCAGGCCGCTGCAAAGAATGCCCACCGTGACAGCGGCCAGCCAGGGCAGCGGCCCCGGTGTCTGGGCCGGCCAGCTGAGCGCGGCCGGCAGGGCGAGCGCGAGCGCGGCGCCAATCTGGCTGCCCGCAGCCGTCGCCAGCGGCGGGACGCGGGCCAAGTGGCGGCGGGTGTAGCTCGCTGAGATTCCATAGCACAGCGTGGCGCCCAGGCAGGCGGCAATCGCCAGCTGGTTTTTTGTCTCCGACAAATCTCCGTGCCGCATGCCGGCTTTGTCGGCGGCGAGCAGAACGACCCCGGCGAAGCCCAGTGCCAGGCCCAGTACGCGAGTGGCGGTCAGCCGATCCCCGAGCCAAATCCAGGCGATGAGAGCTCCAAACAGCGGCACCGTGGCGTTCAGAATGGCCGACAGTCCGGTCGTGATGAATTGGAGTGCCCAGGCATAGAGCACGAAGGGCAACCCCGAGTTGAGCAGGCCCACGAGGAAGATGGGCCGCCATGCCTGCCTCAAGGCGGCGGCTTGGCCGGGGCGCAGCAGAAACGGGGCAAGGACGGCGCCGGCGATCGTCACCCGTAAAGCCGCCGTGGGCAGCGGGCCAAAGGCCGCCGCTGCGGTTTGCATGAACAGAAACGACGAACCCCAGATGGCGGCGAGCAGCACCAGTTCAGGGACCCATGGGGTCGCAGTCGACTCGGCCGCGTTCACCGGATGCCCTCGAGTGCCAGGAGGGCGCGTTTGCGGTCGAGCCCGCCGGCGTAGCCGGTCAGGGAACCGTCGCTGCCGAGCACGCGGTGGCACGGAATGACGATGCTCAAGGGGTTTTGTCCAATCGCACGGCCCACGGCCCGCACCGCCTGCGCTCGGCCGATGGCGGTGGCGATTTCGCGGTAGGTTCGTGTGGCGCCGTAGGGAATGTGCCGCAGCGCCTCCCAGACCGCCTGCTGGAACGGCGTGCCGCAGCTGAGATCCAGCGCCAGGTCGAATGGCTCGGCCTGCCCCGCAAAGTAAGCGGTCAAAGCCGCTCGGGCCTGGGTCAAAGTAGGATGCTCGGGGCTCGGGGGGCGGCCGTCGTCGGGCGGTGCGTCGACCTGAGCGGTGGTGAACCAGGCGCCCGCCAGTCCGCGGGGCGATGCGGCCAAACGCAGCTCACCCAAGGGCGTGTCCATCGTGCAGGTGGCCCAGTCGTGGGGCAGGTGGGTGATCATGCTTAGAACTTTCTGGGAATGCGTCGAGGGGCGCCGTGGGTAAACCTACAATCGGTCCAGCCTTTGTCGGGCCGGCCTTCTTGCCGTCGAGGTCGGCTGAACTTACCTCAAGCGAAAGTATTGCCCATGTCGCATCCGCATCTCGATCCTTCGATTTTCAAGGCTTATGACATTCGCGGAATCGTACCGACGACGCTTAACGCGGCCGTGGCGGAATCGATCGGGCGGGCCTTCGGCGAAGCCGCGCAGGCAGCGGGCGAGCGCACGGTGGCGCTGGGGCGCGACGGGCGGCTTTCGGGGCCGATGCTGGCCGAAGCACTGACCCGCGGTCTCATCGCTGCGGGCATCGAGGTGATCGACATCGGCCGCGTGACCACACCGATGCTGTATTTCGCGGCCAGCACGCTGTGCAACAGCGGCATTCAAATCACCGGCAGTCACAACCCCAAGGACTACAACGGCTTCAAGATGGTGCTGGCCGGGCGGGCCATTTATGGCGAGGAGATCCAAGCCCTGCGGCGAGCGATCGAGGCCGGATTTGGAGCGCCGCGTGCCGGTGGCTGCGTGCGTGCGGTCGACATTTTGGATGCCTACCGCGACCGCATCGCCTCCGACATCCATCTCGCGCGGTCGATGAAGGTCGTGGTCGACTGCGGCAACGGCATTGCCGGGGCCTCTGCGCCGGGAATCTTGCGCGCGATCGGCTGCGAGGTGGTCGAGCTCTACACCGAGGTGGACGGCGACTTCCCCAATCATCATCCCGACCCGAGCAAGCCGGAGAATCTGCGCGATCTGATGGCCGCGCTGGCTGCGGGTGATGCGGAGCTGGGCCTGGCTTTCGACGGTGACGGCGACCGGCTCGGCGTGGTCACCCGCACGGGTCACAACATCTATCCGGATCGGCAACTCATGCTGTTTGCGCGCGACGTGCTCTCGCGGGTGCCGGGGGGCACGATTGTTTACGACGTGAAATGCACGCAGAAGCTCGCCCCCGTCATCGAGGCGGCTGGCGGCGTGCCGCTCATGTATCGCACGGGGCACTCGCTCATCAAGGCCAAAATGCGCGAGGTCAACGCCCCGCTGGGTGGCGAAATGAGTGGCCACATCTTCTTCAAGGAGCGTTGGTACGGTTTTGACGACGGCACCTATGCAGCGGCGCGTTTGCTCGAAATTCTGAGCCGCAGCCCCGATGCCAGTGCGGTTCTCGACGCGCTGCCGACGAGCTACTCTACCCCCGAACTCAACGTCCCCTGTGTCGAGGGCGAGCCGCAAGGTTTGACCGCAGCGCTTCAAGCGCGGGCGCTGCAGCGCTTCGCCGGCCAAGCGCGTGTCAACACCATCGATGGCGTTCGGGTCGACTGGAACGATGGCTTCGGGCTGATTCGTGCGTCGAACACCACGCCGGTCTTGGTGCTGCGCTTTGAAGGCGACACGCCGGAAGCGCTCGCCCGCATTCAGGCGGAAATGTTGGACCTATTGCGCCAGGTCAAGCCGGACGCCCAGATCGGCGCCGCGGCGCATTGACGGTCCATTCGGCAACGGGCGCGACCCCGGCGCTGTGCCACGCGACTCGACGGTTTTGGCCTTGCAACGCGCGTTTTATTCGACCGCCCTCTGGCTCGCGCAGCCCTTGCTGCGCCTGAGACTCGCGCGGCGCGCACGGCTCGAGCCCGGTTATGCCGAGGCGGTGGAGGAGCGCTTCGGCGACTACGGGGCACGCCCGGCGCGGGTGGCTGGGCCGGGCGAGTTGTTGTGGGTCCATGCAGTTTCGCTGGGTGAGACCAGGGCTGCCGGTGTGCTGCTCGAGGCGGTGCGCCGCACATGGCCCGGCGTGCGCATCCTGCTCACGCACGGTACCGCAACGGGGCGCGCGCAAGGGCGCTCGCTCTTGCAGCCGGGCGACCAGCAGGCTTGGCTGCCTTGGGACACGCCGGCAGCGGTGCGCCGCTTCTTCGATCACTTTCAGCCGCGCATGGGCATCCTGATGGAGACCGAAGTCTGGCCGAACCTCGTCCACGAGGCGGCAGCGCGCGGGATTCCGCTGGCGCTGGCGAACGCACGGCTCAATGCGCGCTCGTACGCGCGGGCGCAGGCGCTGGGGCGGTTGGCGCGCGCGGCCTACGGCTGCTTGCGCGCCGTCTGGGCGCAGACCGAGGCGGATGCCGAGCGGCTGCGGCGGCTCGGTGCGCCGGTCGAGGGCGTGTTCGGGAACCTCAAATTCGACGCGGCTCCGGACCCGGGTTTGTTGCAGCGAGGCGCGCTCTGGCGTGCGCGCTGGGGCCGCCCGGTGGTGATGCTCGCGAGCAGCCGCGAGGGTGAGGAAGCAGCGTTTTTAAAGCATTTTCGGCGCCTTGCCGGCGAAAAATGGTCTTCGGATGCTCCTGAAAATGAAGTGACGCCACTGCTCGTGCCGCGCCATCCGCAGCGCTTTGACGTGGTCGCGGCCCTGGCCGAGGGCCTAGGCCTCGAGGTGCAGCGCCGCAGTCACTGGGGCGAAGCCGGTCCGCCGCGCGTCAGCGACCACGCCGGCATCGTCTGTGTGGGCGACAGCCTGGGCGAAATGCCGCTTTACTACGCTTGGGCGGATGTGGCCTTGCTCGGCGGGAGTTTCGAGCCTTTGGGTGGGCAAAACCTGATCGAAGCGGCCGCCAGCGGCTGCCCGCTCATCCTGGGGCCGCACACCTTCAATTTCGCCGAGGCTGCCGAGGAAGCCATAGCCGCCGGAGCGGCACTGCGCGTGGCCGACATGGCCGAGGGTGTGGCGGCAGGCTTGAGCTTGTTGCAGCAAGCCGACCGGCGTGCGGCGATGAGCGAGCGGGCGCGAGCCTTCGCGCAGCAGCACCGCGGTGCCGCCGAGCGCACCGCCGAGGCCGTGGGTCGGCTGTGGGAAACGGCAGTAGCCCGTGCGCCGCGTCAGGGCGATCGCTGACCCCGGCGCGGTGGATGCACCGCGCGCGGTGTGTGTCCAGCCTGGCTCTTAAGGTGCCAGCAGCGCGTTGACCGGCTGAAGATCCTCGGCCTTGAGCACGCCGCTGGCTTGGCGCAGCTTGAGGTTGCCGACGAGCACGCTGTACCGGGCCTGGGCCAGATCGCGCTGGGTCTGATAGAGCTGGCTCTGCGCGTTGAGCACGTCGATGTTGATGCGCACACCCACCTGATACCCGAGCTGGTTCGCTTCGAGGGCAGTCTTGCTCGACTGTTCGGCCGCCTCGAGCGCGCGCACCTGGGCCATGCCCGACTGCACGCCGAGGAACGCCGCGCGGGTGGCT
Organism: Tibeticola sp.; assembly: GCF_022759015.1. Lineage (NCBI taxonomy): Bacteria > Pseudomonadati > Pseudomonadota > Betaproteobacteria > Burkholderiales > Comamonadaceae > Tibeticola > Tibeticola sp. The sequence goes on from NZ_JAEMQB010000015.1 coordinate 40,318, forward strand.
TGGGCGATGGTGCGCTGCGCCGCTTCGAGGTCGCTTTGCGCCTTGGTCTCGAGGGCAAGCGCTTCTTTGACGCGGTTTTGAATCGCGTAGCCCGCGAACACCGGCACGGCGAAATTGACGCCGATGCTGCCGGCCGTCACGCGGGAGCTGCCCATCGACATCGACGAACCGTTGATGTTGCGCGTGACGCCATAGCTGGCGGTGAGGTCGACCGTGGGCAGGTGGCCGGCTTCGGCTTTCTTGAGTTCGAGGCGGGCCACGTCGAGGCCGATTCGCGCCTGACGCAAGGCCGGGTGGGCATCGAGGGCCTGTTGGACCCAGGCGTCGATGTTCGCCGGCGTGAGGGCGGGCAGGCTCACCGGCTGCCGCAGAGGCTTGGGGTCGATGTTCGGTTTGCCCACGAGCTGATCGAGGGCGAGCTGCTTGACGCGCAGATCGTTTTCGCTGGCGAGCTCCTGGGCGAGCACGAGGTCGTAGCGGGCTTGCGCCTCGCGCGTGTCGGTGATCGTCGCCGTGCCGACCTCGAAGTTGCGTTTGGCGGCGGCGAGCTGCTCGGACACGGCGGCCTTTTGGGCCCGAACCACGTTGAGCGCCTCACGCGCGGAGAGCACATCGAAATAGGCTTGGCTGACTCGGACGATCAGGTCCTGTTCGGCCTGCAGCAACTGCGCTTCGGCCAGCTCGGCCTGTTTCTTGCCCTGCTCGGCGGTGGCCAGGTTGGCGGGGCGGTAGAGCGGCTGGCTGGCATTGATGCCCAGCGTCTGCGTGCCATAAGCCCGGTCGGTCGGGACCGGCACGTTCACCTCCATGGCCGTACGCGAGGCGCTGGCACCCACGCCGACCGTGGGCAGAATCGCCGCACGCGCCTGCTCGGCCCGCGCGAGCGTGGCGTCGCGCTGCGCCAGCGCGGCCTGGTAGCTCGCGTCATAGCCGCGGGCAGCTTCATACACGTCGAGCAGGCTTTGCGCGCGCAGGGGTGCGGCGGCCATGAGGGCGCAGACCGCGACAGCGGCCAGACGGATCGGTGCCGAGGGGAGAGGGAACGAGGTCATGGCGGTCAGTCTTGGTGGTGCAAGTCGGGTTGGGGGCGGAGTCGACGGTCCGAGCCGGTCGGTCGGCTCAGTAATGCGGCACGTTCGGGTCGCGCTCGCGCGCCCAAGCCTCGATGCCGCCGGAAATGTTGGCGACATGCTCAAAGCCGTGGTGCGCAAGAAAGGCCGCGACCTGCATGCTGCGGCCACCGTGGTGGCACAGGCAGGCAATGGGGCGCTTGGGGTCAAGCTCATGCAGGCGCACCGGAACGACCCGCATGGGCATCTGCTGCAGCTCGAAGCCCTCGGGGCGCACGCTCGCCGTCTGCCACTCCCACGGCTCGCGCACGTCGAGCAGCAAAGGCTCGCCATGGGCACGGGCTGTGGCGAGCCAGGTGTCGAGGTTGCGCGGGGAGACTTGTTCGATCATGGAGACTTGAGGCGCGGAGCCGTTCAAAAAACGAAATGCGAAGGTTCGGGGAAGTGCAGCAGGCGCGGCGCCACCGTGTCCCAAGGCTGAGTGGTGGTCCACTGGTTCTCGCTGCGCCGGCGGACGACCGTCGCGCGCATGATGGGCTCTTCGCCAACGATGCCGAGCAAGCGTCCGCCGACCTTGAGCTGATCGAGCAGGATCTGCGGCACCTCGGCAACCGAGCCGCTGAGCACGATGAGGTCGAACGGCTGATCGGGCTGCGGACCGAGTGCAGCATCGCCGAGCCGCACGTCCACATTGGTGATGTTGGCGCGTGCCAGGTTGGCGCGCGCCATCTGGACCAGTTCGGGCTCGAGTTCCACGGTGACGACGTGCTGCGCCCGCTTGGCGAGGAGCGCGGCCATATAGCCCGAGCCCGCGCCGATTTCGAGCACGCGCTCGTGTCGGCGCGGCGCGGCTTCCTGCAGCATACGGGCTTCGATCTTGGGCGCGAGCATGACCTGACCGCGGGCACCGCCTGCGCGCAGAGGAATTTCCATGTCGCTGAAAGCCAGCGACCGGTAGGCGGCAGGCACGAAGTCTTCGCGGCGAACCACCGAAAGCAGCTCCAACACCCCGGGGTCGAGCACTTCCCAGGGCCGGATTTGCTGCTCGATCATGTTGAACCGTGCACGTTCGATGTCCATCAAAAATACTCCTAGGGGTATATTAGCCGATTCCGGTTCATTGTACCGGCGCAGGGTTTTGCGCCGCCTTGCTCGCGGGCGCTGCGTCCGGGCCGGTGGGCTGCACCCTGAACACGCGGCGCAGCCATTGCGCCAGGTCGTCCATGTAGCAATAGACCACCGGCACCACCACCAGCGTGAGGATGGAGGAGGTGATGACGCCGCCGATCACCGCCTGGCCCATCGGCGCGCGCTGCTCGCTGCCCTCGGTCAGGGCGAAGGCCAGCGGCACCATGCCGAACACCATGGCCAGGGTCGTCATGAGGATCGGGCGCAGCCGCACCCGGGCGGCGTGCAGCAGCGCATCGGTGCGGTTCATGCCGGGGATCACGGTGCCGTCGGGCTGTACCTGGTCTTCACGCGAGCGGATGGCGAAGTCCACCAGAAGAATCGCGTTCTTGGTGACCAGCCCCATGAGCATCACGATGCCGATGATCGAGAACATCGACAGCGTGGAGCCGAACATCATCAGCGCGAGCACCACGCCAATGAGCGTGAGCGGCAGCGAAGTCATCAGCGCCAGCGGCTGCAGGAAGCTCTTGAACTGGCTCGCCAGGATCATGTAGATGAAGATCACCGCCATCGCCAAGGCCGAGACCGCATAGGCAAAAGACTCGGCCATGTTCTTCGTCGAGCCGCTGAACTGGTAGCTGTAGCCCGGTGGGAAGCTGATGCCCGCCAGCGCCGTTTTGATGTCGTTGGACACTTCGCCCGCGGAGCGGCCAAAGTTGTTGGCGGTGATCGTCACCTCGCGCGTGAGGTCGCGCCGGTTGATCTGGTTGGCGCCGGTGCCGGGGCGCAAGGTGGCGACTTGGTTGAGCCGCACCACACGCGGGCTGCCGTCGGCATTCGTGCCCACCGTGAGCGGTAGCCGCTCCAGGTCGGGCAGCGCGGTGCGCGCCTCGGGCGCGAGGCGCACGTTGACGTCATAGGTCTCGTCGTCGGGGGCGCGCCAGTTGCCCACGGTCTGGCCGGCGATCAGCGTGCGCAGCGCGCTTCCAATCGAACTCACCGACAGTCCCAGGTCTGACGCGGCTTCGCGGCGCACGTCGACCTCGATGGTGGGCTTGTTCGGCTTGAGGCTGGAGTCGAGATCGACCAGGCCCGGGATGTGCTCGATGCGCTGCATCACGAGGTTGCGCAGGCGTTCGAGTTCTTTGAGGTCTGGCCCTTGCAGCGAGAACTCGATCTGCTTGTTGCCGCCCACCGGGTCGAGCAGGCCCACATGCGTGACCGTGATGCCCGCGATGCGTTGCAGCCGCTCGCGCAGCACGGCCGACATTTGGTCCACGTTGCGCGTGCGCTGCTTGCGGTCGACCAGCCGCACATAAATGCTCGCGTACATCTTGCCGGCGGCGACGCCGGAGTTGATCGTGGTCAGCGTGTAGCGCACCTCGGGGAAACTGCGGATCACCGCTTCGACCTGTTTGGCGCGTGCCTCGGTGTTTTCGAGCGAGGAGCCTACCGGCGTATAGAAGTTGACGTAGGTCTCGGAGTAGTCCGCTTTGGGCACGAACTCGGTCCCGAGCAGCGGCACCAGGGCCACGCTGGTGCCGAACACCCCCAGCGCAATCGCCACCGTGGCCAGTTTGTGCGCGAGCGACCAGCGCAGGATGCCCTGGTAGAAATCCGCCAACGCGTCGGTGGCGCGCTCGAACCAGCCTGTGACGCGGCCGATGGTCTTGTCGTAGAAGGTCGCCGGCGCTTGCCGCCGACCGTGCGCTTCGATGCTCGGGTCGTGCCAGATGGAGGAGAGCATCGGGTCGAGCGTGAAGCTCACGAACATCGAAATCAGCACCGCCGCGACGATGGTGATGCCGAACTCGTGGAAGAACTTGCCGATGATGCCGCCCATGAAGCCGATCGGCATGAACACCGCCACGATGGACAAGGTGGTGGCCAGCACCGCCAGCCCGATTTCCTGCGTGCCTTCGAGCGCCGCCGTGTACGGCCCCTTGCCCATTTGCACATGGCGCACGATGTTTTCGCGCACCACGATGGCGTCATCGATCAACAGACCCACGCACAGCGATAAGGCCATGAGCGTCACCATGTTGATGGTGAAGCCAAACAGGTTCATGAAGAGGAAGGTGCCGATCAGGGAGATGGGCAGTGTCAAGCCGGTGATGACGGTCGAGCGCCAGGAATTGAGGAACAGGAAAACGATCAACACCGTGAGCAGCGCGCCTTCGATCAGCGTGCGCCGCACGTTTTCCACCCCGACCCGTATCGGGCGCG
>NZ_JAEMQB010000055.1:0-19645 GCF_022759015.1 Tibeticola sp.
CCGCTTTGAGCTCAGCAACCATGACTTCCTGTACTGCTGGGAGCGAGGCTTCGTCATTCCCATTCACTGCGGTTTGTTCCGTTGCTCGGTCCTGCGCGAGCACCGGTTTGACACTTACGTCCGAGCCAAGGAGGATTGGCTGTTCTGGACATCCTTGTCCTTAGCAGGTACACGTTTCGGCTATATTCATGGTCACTGGGCGATTTATCGTCAGCACGAATCAAGCATGCGCCGCTCCTACGTCAGCATGGGGCGCTCCTGGTTAGAGGCAGGACTGAAGATTTCAAGAATGGTGGAAGACCGCGAGCCGCTCTTTTTTGAATCGGTTGTCGCTTGGTTTCAGCAGTGTTATCGTTCGAATCCCGATTATGGTGCGGAGATCGCCCGTTATCAGTCAACTCAGACAGGTGGTGATGATTTCACGATCGTCACAGAATCTGCAAAGTCAGCAGAGTCGCTCATGCGGGTTAAACTGGTGGCGCAAGCCATTCGTCACGACTTGGCACCGCTATCGATACGCGCAGATCCCCCGCTGCTAACCGTAGTGGTGCCAATCTTCGGACATTTTGAGTATCTGCAGCGTTGCCTATGCTCGCTGTCCGATCAAGGTGATGTGCCGTTCGAGGTCGTGTGTGTGGACGACGGATCGCCGGATCCTCGTGTTTCCATGCTGATTGAGGAATTGCGCGACAGTAACACTAACCGACGCTTGCTTTTTAGGCGAGAGCCTTTAAATAAAGGCATTAGTGCGATACAAAACTTGGCAGTGGAAATGGCGCACGGTGAATATGTGGCCTTCCTTGATTGTGACGACTATCTTGCGCCTGGCGCATTAGAAGCGGTAAGCGCTACCTTAATGAGCAGGCCAGAGGTCGACTACCTCTTCACAGATCGCGTGGACATTGACGAGATGGGGGTGCCGGTGCGAATAGCACGCTATGGTGGGTATGACCGAGTGAAATTCAAATCACAAGATCACATCGCCGAAGATCTTTTTGATGGAATGGTGGCTTCACATCTCAAGGTGATCCGCCGCAGCGTTTACAGATCGCTTGGAGGCTGTGATCCGCAGTATTCAGGTGTACAAGACTGGGAGCTCGCACTGCGTGTTGCGCAAAATCACAAACTATACTACCTTGCGGAGCCTTTGTACTATCACCGTGTTCACACACAGTCGATTACTCGCCGTGATAACGTCGCCCAGTTGCGGAAGACAAACATAGTGCTACGGAAATACTTGGAGTCTTGGAGGAAGTCAGCCGTCGGCGAGCATGTCTGTCATGTCTTCCGGGCTCAGGATTTTCCACTTTCAACGTCGCGTCTCCGTGAAATTTGGAAGCAGGGCGGACACTGCGTGGCTGACCTGCGTGGCTCGGTGAACTTGGGGCAGATCAATTTCTTGCGTGAGTTCAATGCGTATTTCGATCAGATTGCATGGAGCGAGCCCCAAGTGCCTTCTGCGCTTTTCGGCTATCTTTGCCCGGAAGTTTTGTTGGTTCGCAAAATTTGATCTGCCCTTCGCCTGCCGGCCCGCTTCCTTCATGTTCATCAGCTCCACCTCTTCCCCTTTATGTTCTAAACAGTGGGACATTTCTACTTGGGGCTGATCTCGCCCCCGTATCCCCGGACCCGTCCTATTCGCAATGTAACGCTGCTTCCTGGACGGTTGATTGGCGTGCCTCAGCGGCCTGATGCCGCCGGAACTCTCGGGGTGAGCGCATTTTCAACGACGAGTGCGGATGCACCTCGTTGAAGTGCTCGAAGGCGGCCGGTAACTGCGCCAGCACCGTGGCCGCATCGCTCAGATCCATGCGGGCTACATAGTCGCGCTTGAACGTGCGGACGAAGCTCTCGGCCATGCCGTTGCTCTGTGGGCTGCACACCGGGGTGTTGATCGGCGTCAGGCCCAGTGAGCGCGCAAGGGCACGTGTGTCTGCGGCGATGTAGGCACTGCCGTTGTCGCTGAGGAATTCCAGTCGGTGATCCGCGGGCACCGCCTCCACCGAGCCAAAGCGCTTCTCCACCGCCTCAATGAGCATCTCGCGCACCGGCTCACCAGGCAGCCCTTTGCCCTCCCAGGCTCGCCAGGCGATCACTTCGCGGTCGCAGCAGTCCTTGGCGAACGTGGCCGTCACCGTCTGCCCCGAGTCGCACCGGATTTCCAGCCCATCGGAGCACCAGCGCACGTTGCTGCGCCCCACCGTCACAGTGCCTTCGTGCTTTCGGCTGGACGGGCGCCGTCGGGGTGCCTTGGGCAGCAACAGCCCGGCCTGGGCCATCACGCGGTAGACCCGTTTGGGGTTGACCCGTGGGCTGCCCTGGGCGCTGCGCTGGCGGTTGACCAGGGCGCAGGCACGTCGATACCCGTAGCTGGGCAGGTCGGCGATTTGCTGACGGATTTCCGCCAGCAGCTGTGCATCACCCGCTGGCGTTCGCCCTCTGCGGGCATCCCGCCAGTCCTCGCTGCGGTGGTGCCGATCGTGCACATGTGAGCGCGCCACGCCCAGCACGCGGCAGACCGTCTTCATTGGTCGTCCCCGGGCAACAAGGGCGAGCGCGCAATCCACTTTTTTGCGGCGGCACACTCCACGGCTTCCTTGAGGATTTCGTTCTCCAGGGTCTTCTTGCCCAGCACCCGCTGCAGCTTGGCGATCTCGGCGCGAGCCGCAGCCAGTTCCGAGGCCGGCACCACCGCCTCCCCAGCTCTGACGGCCGTCAATGCGCCTTGCCGATCAAGCTTTCTCCACTGGAACAACAAACTGGCCGCCACACCTTCTTGGCGCGCTACGAGCGACACGCTCATGCCCGGCTCATAGGTGCGTCGCACCAGCGCGGCTTTCTCCGCGGGGGACCAGCGCCTGCGGCGCTGGTCTTTCAAGATGACTTCAACAGTATCGGTATGCCTGGTCGTACTCTTAGTCCTACTCCTGTCTTCAAAGATAAGCGATAGGACAGGTCCGGGGATTCAGGGGGCTATCTCACAGAGGAACATCGAGATCGACGTCAAAGCCTGCGCTCAGTGCGCGACAACGCCCTGCGAGTTTGGCATCGACCGGGCGCAACACGTCGGGATGCTGATCGATATCGCGCGCAATCGCATCGAGCATGGCTTGTTCCGGGGACTTCATAGCCTCACAGCACCGCCTCCAACCCTTTGCGCTCGATCAGGTTGAGGAGTTTCAGGGACGGGCCGCTCGGCTTCTTGTCGCCAACTTCCCATTTCTGCACCGTGGACAAGCTGGTATTGAGTACGGCCGCAAACACCGCCTGGCTCAGGTGAGCCTGCTCGCGCAGCGATTTGATCCGCTGCGGCGGCATCTCGTGGACGTCGAGATGGCACAGCGCATCAAACTCGCCCATGCGGCGCTTGCTGATGAGCCCGGCGCTGTGCAGCCCGCGCGCGGTTTCATGCATCTCGTCCAGGATACGGCTCTTACGTTTGGTCGTTGCCATTGCATACCTCCACAATCTCGCCCGCCGCCAGGGCGGTCGCCAACTGGCGGTCGTCAAACCCCAGCAGGTCTTTCGCCACCTCCTGGAGCACCTTCAGTTCGTCCTTGTCGATATTGGCCCGTTCATTCTTCCCAAAGCCGTAGAGAAAGAACCACCGGTCGGCCAGCTTGGTCGCGACGATGGTGCGCGCTCCACCGCGCTTGCCCTGACCAGGTAGCGCGACCCGTTTCTTCACCACATGGCCACCCAGATCAGCGTCGATGAGCCCCTGAACCATCTCGGAGACGGCATCGCAGAGGGCGTCATCTGTCAGGCCTGCCTTCCGCATCCAGCGGGTGAAGGTTCGGGTGCGGAACACTCTTCTCATCGGCAAAGCATACCACTTAGTGCAATAGATTTCCAGTAGAGGGTTCGCCGGCCGGCGCAGTCATCTACCGGTGCGCGATCCCGAATTGCCCGTTTCGTACAGGTGTCCGCCCTCAAGAGCCTTGCTTTACTATGGGAACTGAGAATCCGGCGTCGGTTCGGTTCCGTGCTCCGCCACCATATGCTCGGGCCCAAGCCTCACTGCTTGGGCTTTTTCGTTTGGGCTTTGCTTTCCGGGTTCGGCCTGAAAACCCGGCTCGGGGTAACGCCGAAGCAGCCCCCAGTGATGGCCGCACGGTACCCGCGGGACCTGTCCTGCGTTGCTCTAAGGCAACGCTGAACAAGTCCCTGGCGCGTCGCGCATCCCGGCTGCGGGCGGTCTCGTCGAAAGCAAATCCTCGCCATAGCTGCAGCTAGGGCTGCGGTTTGCGCCTCGCATCCCATCCCGCGGCCAGGCGCGCGCCATCACGGGGACTTATTCAGCGTTGCCCTAAGATCGGCGCCAGTCTCAACAACCGCTCGGCCCTGGGGTCAGCCGATAGATGAATTCCATTGGAGATTTTTGGCGGGTCGCTGCGTGGGCGGGCGGCGGTGCATTTTTGGCATCGCTGTTGACGGCCGGTTTGATCGTGGGCACGCGCGGCCGTCACCTGCACCTGACGGGCGATCGGCCCGGAGACGGGCCACAGAAGCAGCACGACGAAGACACGCCGCGTATTGGGGGCGTGGCGGTGGCGGCCGGCTTGGCGGCAGCGGCTGGGATCGATGCGGCGTGCTTGGGGGCATCGCTTCGCGGGGCCTTTCCTGCGGGGGCGATGGGGTGGCTGTTGGCGCTGTTGCCACTTTTGCTTTTGGGCCTGACGGAGGATGTGCGAAAGTCGCTGAGCGTGCGGCTACGGCTGGCGGTGGCGATCGCTTGCGGCGCGGCGGCTTGGTGGCTGGCTGGCGTGCGCATCGAGGCGCTGGGGATTGGCTTGGTGGACGCGGCACTGGCTCATGCGTCCTGGCTGAGCCTCGGGGTGACTGCGGTCGCCGTCGCAGGGCTCGTGCACGCGATGAACATCGTCGACGGTTTGCATGGTCTGTTGGCGGGCATTGCACTGACGGTTTTGATGGCGGTTGCTGCCGTCGCGTGGCGTTATGGCGACCTGGGCCTATTTTCCGCAGCGATCGTGACCGTTGGAGCGGTTGCCGGGTTCGCGGTGTTCAATTTTCCGAGGGGCGTTCTGTTTTGTGGGGATGGCGGGGCCTATTTGATCGGCTTCGTCTGTGCCAGCCTGCTGATCGTTCTGGTGCGCGCCCACCCGACGGTCAGCCCCTGGTTCGCCCTGGCGGCGGCTTTGCATCCGGTGACCGAAACCCTGTATTCGGCTTGGCGCCGATTTCGCGCCGGCCACAGTCCGACGGCACCGGATGCGCGCCATTTTCATTCGCTGTGGTCTGCTTGGCTGGCCGTGCGGCAGGCGCGCGGGGAGCGCATCTGGGGCGGACCGAATGCCGGGGCGGCTTGGCGTACGGTGGTCTTTGCCGCCATGCCCCCTCTGTTCGCGCTTGGCTTCGAGACGCAAACGTATGTGTTGCAAGTGATTTGCGTTGCCTACGTGGTGGCTTACCTGGCATGGACGAAGCGCCTCGAGCAGGCCATGGCGAATGCCGAACGGAGCGCATCGACCCGGCGCGGCTGAGCGATCGCTTGGCGCGCTGCCGCCGAACGGCTCTGTCTTGTGGCTATTTGGATGCGTCGATCCGTCCGCGACGAAGCAACCAGGGCTTGAGCCACAGTTGATCGGCCGACCAAGCGCCCGGCCCGTGCAGCGCGAGATAGGCCAGCAACACGCCCCAGGTCAGATGCTGTTGCAAGGCGGCGGGGGCGATCTCGGACAGACTCAGCACGGCTACTGCATTGACCACGCTGAGGCCCAGTGCTGCGAAGCGGCCGCCCAGGCCGAACAGCAGCAGCACCGGCAGCACCAGTTCGCCCGCCGTTCCGATCACGGCCGCCACGGTTGGTGGCAGCAGCGGCACATGGTATTCGTCTTGGAACAGCGCGAGGGTGGTGTCCCAATCGCGGATCTTCGTCAGGCCCGAGAGGAAGAAGCCTTCGGCCACATACGCGCGGGCGAGCAGGGCGGCAAGCGGCTGGGCGTGGTCGAGGGTGCGCGTGAGCACCGACCACGCACGCAGGAGGGTTGGGATCAGGGGAGCGGGCATGAGCAGGCCTCCATCAGCGTGAGTAGCGGTCAAGCGGGCGGATGCGGCGTGGGCTCTTCGCCTGGGTCCGGTTCGAGCCCCAGCACCCAGCCTTCGCGGATGCCCTCGCCGATCCAGGCCAGGGCCGCCTCGGCTCCGCCTTCTGCGGCCTCGATCACCGTCTGGAGTGAGGCGCCGGCCAAGGCGGCCGACAGACGCTGCGCGTCCGAGGACTGGATCGCGCGCAGCCGTGGCCGCAGACCCTCGCGCCAGATGCGCACGGTTTCGCCCACGCCAGCATGAAGCCGGGCGGCTGCCTCGCGCAGATCGGGCGGGTCGGTCTGGTGCGCAAGGATCATCGATGCGACCGGCCAGCGGCTGGTGTAGAGCGCGGTGCCGGGCGCGAGGCGCAGGCGCAACCGTTCCGGGGCATGCTGGGCCAGCAAGGCAAAGCTCGCAGGCGCCGCCTCGCCATCGGCAGCGCTCGCCGCGCGATGCAGCCCCCATTCGACCCGGGCGACATCGGCGAGATAGGGCGTGTCGGCCAGTTGCGCGTCCGCTTCGAGGAAGGCTGGCAGGGTGGCGCCCCAATGCGCGAGGTCGCCTCGTTGCGGCGGGGCGTGGTGCCAGTACGCCCGCGAGAGGCTGTCGAAGCTGTCGGGCCCGAGCAAGGCACGCAGCACCGGGTAGGCGGCGGCCAGGGCGCGCGCGGCCGTTGCGTGGCCGTTGGCGCGATACGCCGCAAGCCCCATCGCCCACGGGCGGGCCAAGGTCGCGTCCAATGGGGTCGGGTCGGCCAGGGTGGCGCGAGTGGCGAAGAGGGCGGCCACCAACGTCTGTTGTTGCTGCTCCAGCGTGGCCAGCGTGGTGGCGGTCATGGTTCGGCCTCCAGGGCAGGACTTGCGGTTCTTCCGCGGGCGGCGAGTGCGGCTGAGCCGATGTGGCGGGCGCGCGCCGCCTCGTCGAGCAACACGTCGAGAGTTGGGAGGTCGGTGTCCCACTCGATCAAGCTGGGCACCGGGCCGTAGCGTTCGATGGCATGGCGGTAGAGCCGCCAGACCGGCTCGATCACGCGACTGCCGTGGTCGTCGATGACCAGGCCGCCGCCGTCGTGGTGGCCGGCGAGGTGAATCTCGGCCACATGCTCGGGGTCGATGGCGTCGATCCATCGTTGGCATGCCTGGAGCGGGTCGGCGCTGCCGCCGAAGTGGCGCGCGTCGTTGAGCGCGTTCACGTAGAGGTTGTTGACGTCCACCAGCAAATGGCAGCCGGTGCGACGAGCGAGGGCGCTGAGGAAGGCCGGCTCATCCCATTGCGCATCGCGCCAGCGCACATAGGCGGAGAGGTTTTCGACCGCGATGGGCCGGCGCAGTCGCTCTTGCACCTGCGTGACGTTGCGGCACAGGGTGTCGAGTGCGCTGTTGGACAGGGGCAGTGGCAGCAAGTCGGCGGCGTGCAAGGCATCGGTGTGCGCGGTCGATGCGCTGGGGACGATACGCGCAAAGCTGGCGTGGTCGCTGACCCGCACCGGGTCGATGCGCTCGACGAGCCGGGCAAGCTGATCCAAATGCCAAGCATCAATGCCGCAGGCGCTGCCGAGGGACAGGCCGACGCCGTGCAGGCTGACGGGGTACTGGTCACGGCCCGCGCGCAGCACGGCCAGTGCGGCCCCGCCCTCGGCAAAGAAGTTTTCGGAATGGACTTCGATGAAGTCGAGTGCGGGCTGCTGCTCGAGCAGTACCGCGTAATGAGGGTGCCGCCAGCCGATGCCGACCGGCGGCACCGCGGGCGTTGTCGATCGACTGGACTTCGGCATGGCGGCGGGCCTGTGGGTGCGTGACCCGGCTGCGGATCAGGACTTCTTCATGGCCGCCTTGGCTTCGTCCATGGTCATGCCGTTCATGGTCTTGCAGGTGCCGGCCGCGACGTACTTCCATTCGTCTTTACCATTGTCGACCTTGGCTTGACCGGCGCAGGAATGTGTGCCGGAGAGGTTTGCGCAATCGTTCTGGCCGGCCTTGGCGATGCCGAAGCATTTCTCTTTGGTGGCGTTTTGCGCCAGTGCGGGGCTCGAGAGCAGGGCGAGCGACATCAGCGAGGTCGCGGCGGCGAGCAGGGCTTTCTGGTTCATGGTGAGACTCCTAGGTTCCAGGGTTGAGGGTTGCGCCACATCGGGTTCGGCGGCTGCCGCATCGGCGCTGTGGCTGATCGTCAGTCGTGGGATGGCGCGGTGTCTTACAGGCGTCAAGAAAAAACCGCGAGGCATCGGGCGGAATCTGCTTTTTGGAGATGAGCTCGGTCCGAGCGCGCGAGGGACTTGTTCAGCGTTGCCCTAAACTGCCGCCCACATGACGATGCCCCATCCCACCGACTTCGAAGCCGAACTCGTCGCCCAGCGCAGCTACCTGATGCGCTTTGCGCGCCTGCAGCTGCGCAACGAAACCTGGGCGGAGGATGCGGTGTCCGAGACGCTGCTCGCGGCGCTGGCGCGGCCGCAGGCGTTTGGCGGGCGTGCGCAGCTCAAGACCTGGCTCGTGGGCATCCTCAAGCACAAGATCATCGATGCATTCCGTGCGCGTGGGCGCGAGGTTTGCGTCGATGGCGCGTCGGCTGATGACGACGAAGATCCGCTCGCGCACATGGCCTTCAAGGCCGATGGGCACTTTGCCGAGCTGCCGGCAGACTGGGGCGATCCTGAGCGCGAGCTCGACAACCGGCAGTTTTTGGCCGTGCTCGAGGCCTGCACCGACCGGCTGCCGCCGGTGCAGGGACGGCTGTTCCTGATGCGCGAGTGGCTGGAGCTCTCGAGCGAGGAAATCTGTAATGAACTCGGGCTGAGCGCGACCAACCTGTATGTGCAACTGCACCGTGCGCGGCTGCGGCTGCGCGAGTGCCTCGAAATCCACTGGTTTGCCGGAAAGCCCGTCGCATGATGTTCCGCATGCCTCTCAAACGCACCTGCCGCGAAGTCGCGGCCTTGGTGATCGCACGGGAAGACCGTGCGCTGCCCTGGCGTGAGCGCCTGGCCTTGCGGCTGCATATGGCGGCGTGCGCCGCCTGCCCGCGCTTCGAGCGTCAGGTGCTGACCCTGCGCCGCGCGCTTGGGGCGTGGCGCCATTACAGCGTCTCGGAGGATGAAGCGGACGCCCCGGCGGATCGGAGCGTCTAGAAAGCGCCTAGTGCAGCAGCGCCTGCGCGAACTCGCGGGCGTTGAAGGTTTCGAGGTCTTCGAGTTTTTCGCCGACGCCGACGAAATACACCGGCACCGGCCGCTCGCGGGCGATGGCGCAGAGCACGCCGCCTTTGGCCGTGCCGTCGAGCTTGGTGACGATGAGGCCGGTGAGGCCGAGCGCGTCGTCGAAGGCCTTGACCTGGGCGAGCGCATTCTGGCCGGTGTTGCCGTCGATCACCAGCAAGATTTCATGGGGCGCGCTGGCGTCGGCTTTGGCGATGGTGCGCTTGATCTTGCGCAGCTCTTCCATCAGGTGCAGCTGCGTCGGCAAGCGCCCGGCGGTGTCGACCAGCACCACGTCGCGCCCCCGGGCACGGCCGGCGGTGACGGCGTCGAAGGCGACGGCCGCCGGGTCGCCGCCTTGTTGGCTCACGATTTCGACGGTGTTGCGGTCGGCCCAGATGGCGAGCTGCTCGCGCGCCGCGGCACGGAAGGTGTCGGCGGCGGCCAGCAGCACGGTGGCGCCGGCGTCGGCGAGGTGGCGGGTGAGTTTGCCGATGGACGTGGTCTTGCCCGCGCCGTTGACGCCTACGACCATGAGGACGGTCGGGCCGTGGCTGCCGTCGGGCCGCGCGGTGTCGGGCCGTTCGCCGACGACCAGGGTTTTCTGCAAGGGCGCGAGCAAATCGGCGATGGCGTCGGCGAGCAGGCCTTTGACGGCAGCCGGGTCCGAGGCCCGCGCTTCCTTGACGCGGCGGCGCAGATCGTCCAACAGGAATTCGGTGGCCTTGACGCCGGTGTCGGCCATGAGCAGGGCGGTTTCGAGTTCCTCGTACAGCGCCTCGTCGATCCGGGTGCCGGTGAAGACCTGGGCAATGCTCGAGCCGGTCTTGCGCAGGCCCTGGCGCAGCTTGTCGAGCCAGCCGCTGCGCGCGGGCGTCTGCGGCGGTGTGGCGTCGGCGCCGGAAATGGGGCTCGGTGTCGGTGCGGGGGCCGGTGACCGTTCCGCGTGCGGCGGGGCTGCAGCGGCGGGCGGGGCAGCGGTCGGCTCGGCATGGGGGGGCTGGGGCGGGGTCGGGATGGGTGGCTCGAGCGGTGGCACCTCGACGACGGCCTCTGGCGCCGCAGCCGCAGGTGTCGCCGCCGGTTGGGGTGTTATGGTTGCTGCCGGGGTGGGCGTCCCGGCGGGTGCTGCCGGCTCTACGGCCGCGCTCGGGCCCTCAGCCGCTGCCGGGGCGGATGGCGCAGCCGGTGTTTCCGGGGCGGGCTTGGGTTTTTTTCGGAAAAAACTGAACATTTTTGGGTTTCTCGTATCTTCCTCATTCTATGAAACGACGCTCTTTCCTGGGCTGGGCGCTGGGCCCGGCCGTCTTGTCCGGTGCCGGATGGGCGGGCTCGCTGGGCTCCGCAGGCCCCGGCGCGCCGAGCGGCCTGCTCGACCACACCCTACCCAATGGCCTGCGGGTTTGGGTTTCGCCGGACCGCCGCGCGCCCACGGCCGTGCACATGCTTTGGGTGCGCGTGGGCTCGATCGATGAGGTCGATGGCACGAGCGGCATCGCGCATGTGCTCGAGCACATGATGTTCAAGGGCACGACGCGCATGGGGCCGGGTGAGTTCTCGCGCCGGGTGGCCGCGATGGGTGGGCGTGAGAACGCTTTCACCTCCTACGACTACACGGCGTATTACCAGCAGATTCCGGCGCGGCATGTGGCCGATGCGATGGCGCTCGAGGCCGAGCGTTTTGCCCACAACGCCTGGAGTGACGACGAGTTCCGCCGCGAAATCGAGGTGGTCAAGGAAGAGCGACGCCTGCGCACCGAGGACAACCCGCAGGCTTTGCTGTCCGAGGCTCTGCATGCCACGGCGTTCGTGGCCTCGCCCTACCACCGCCCGGTGATCGGCTGGATGGACGATTTGGATGCGATGACGGCCGACGACGTGCGCGGCTTCTGGCGGCAGTGGTATGTGCCTGCCAACGCAGCGCTGGTCGTGGTCGGTGACGTGGACCCGGCAAAGGTGCTCGCCGATGCCGAGCGGCACTATGGCCCTTTGATCGCACGTCCGGTGCCCGCGCGCAAGCCGCGGCGCGAACCCGAGCAGCGCGGGCCGCGGCGAGTGGTCATCAAAGCGGTGGCCGAGCAGGCGGCGGTGGCCATGGCGTTCAAGGTGCCGCGGCTGTCGGCTTTCGACGACAGTGCTGAAGCGCGCGATGCCGTCGCGCTCACGGTGCTGGCCGCCGTGCTCGACGGCTATGCAGGCGCGCGGCTCGAACGAACGCTCACTCAAGGGCCCGACCGGCTGGCCGACCGCGTGGGCGCAAGCAACGGCCTCATGGGGCGCGGGCCGCAGCTCTTTGTGCTCGAGGGCATTCCTGCCGCGGGCAAGACGAGCGAGCAGCTCGAAGCGGCGCTTTTGGCGCAGGTTCGGCGCGTCGCCGAAGAGGGAGTCAGCGAGGCAGAGCTCGCCCGCGTGAAGACCCAATGGGTCGCGGCCGAGGTCTACAAGCGCGACCAGCTCATGAACCAAGCCAGCGAACTCGGTCGGGCCTGGGCCCTCGGCTTGCCGGCCGATGCGTCGGCCCGCCTCATCGAGCGCCTGCGGGCGGTCAGCGCCCAGCAGGTGCGCGAGGTCGCCGCGCGTTACTTTGGCGAGGATGGCCAAACGACGGCGGTGCTGGTGCCCCAGCGCGGCACGCCCCGCCCCCGGCCCGCGGTGCCGATGGGGCGTCATTGAGCGGCGGATGACGAGCAATCGATGACTATGAAAAAAAGAGCACTACCTTTCCTATTCACGCTGGCAATCGGCCTATTTCTTTCAAAAATGGCGGTCGCGGGCCTGCCGGTGGAGCGCTGGACGCTGCCCACCGGGGCGCGGGTGTCGCTGGTGCAAAGCCCCGCCATCCCCATGGTCGATGTACGCCTGGACTTCGACGCGGGCAGCCGCCGCGACCCGGCGCCGCAGGCGGGTCTGGCGCAAGGCGTCGCCCTCATGCTGGCCAAAGGCGTGGCGGCGCGCGGCGACGCGCCGGCGCTCGATGAAAACCAGCTCGGCGAGGCCTGGGCCGATTTGGGCGCGAGCCTCGACGCGCAGGTCGAGCCCGACCGGCTGAGCCTCACGCTGCGCTCGCTGACCGAGCCCGATCTGCTCGCGCGCGCCGCGGCCTTGGCGGCGCGGCAGATCGCCGAGCCCGCGTTCGACCCCGCTGTCTGGGCGCGCGAGCGTGCGCGCTACTCGGCCGATCTGCGCGAAGCCGCCACCCGTCCGGCCACCGTGACCGATCAGCAGTTCATGCCCGCCATCTATGGCCGACATCCCTATGGCCAGTTCCCCACGCCCGAGACGCTCGCGCGCATCGAGGCGGCCGACCTGCGCGCGGCGCATGCGCGCGGTTTTGCGCCCTGCCACGCGCGCATCAGCATCGTGGGCGCGCTCGACCGGCCCGCGGCGGAGCGCCTGGTGCAGCAACTGCTCGCGCGGCTCGATGCCCGCAGCTGCCCGAGCTTGCCCGAGTTGCCGGCGGTCGAGCCGCTGACCGCCGCGCGCGAAATCGCCGTGCCTTTCGGTTCGGCGCAGGCGCATGTGCGCGTCGGCCAGCCCGGCATCGCGCGCAGCGACCCCGACTACTTCCCGCTGCTGGTGGGCAACTACATCCTGGGCGGCGGCGGTTTCGTCTCGCGGCTGATGGAGGAGGTGCGGCAAAAGCGCGGCCTGAGCTACAGCGTTTACAGCGACTTCCAGCCCTTGCGCCAGAGCGGCCCCTTCGTCATTGGCCTGCAAACCCGGCCCGACCAGGCCGCGCAGGCGGTCGGAGTCGTGCGCCAGGTGGTGGCGGACTTCGTCGCCAAGGGCCCCACGGCGGAAGAACTCGAGGCCGCCCAGCGCGCGCTGATCGCGGGCTTTCCGCTGCGCATCGACAGCAACCGCAAGCTGCTCGACAACATCGCCGCCATGGCCTGGTACGACCTGCCGGCGGACTACCTCGACACCTGGACCGAGCGCGTGCAGGCGGTCACGCTGGAGCAGATCCGCTCGGCGGTGGTGCGCGTGCTCAAGCCCCAGGCCATGGTGACCGTCGTCGTGGGCGGCACCGAGCGCTGAGACCCTACGGGACGAAGCAGGCCGCCCTTGGCCGGGCGGTGCGGCATGCGAGGGGCTTGTTCAGCGTTGCCTGAATTCAACGGGCGAGCGCCAGCCGCAGCCCGAGCGCGATGAACACCATGCCCGCGATCCGGTCGAGCCAGCGGCCCGCGCGGGGCCGACGCTGCAGCCAGCGGCCGATGCTGCCCGCAAACCAGCCGAGCGCGCCGAAGATCAGCGCCGCTTGCAGCGTGAACACGAGGCCCAGCGCCGTCATCTGCAGCGCCACTTGTCCATGGCCGGGAACGACGAACTGGGGCAGGAAGGACAGGAAGAACAGCGCCACCTTGGGGTTGATGGCATTGGCCAGCACGCCACGCGCAAAGGCGCGCCCGGGTGAGGACAGCGCCTCGCTGCCGACGGCGGGCAGGGCCGTGCTGCCCGCGCTGCGCAGCGCACCGATGCCCAGCCACACCAAGTAGCCGCCGCCCAGAAGCCGCAGCAGCGTGAAGGCCAGCGGCGACGCGGCCAGGGCCGCCGAGACGCCCAAGGCGGCCAGCAGCGTGTGGCTCAGGCAGCCCGCGGCGCAGCCCAGCCCGAACGCCACCCCCTGCACACGGCCGCGCGAAGCGCCCAAACTCAGCACCATGAGGTTGTCCGGCCCCGGGGTGAGGGTCAGCACGACGGCGGCAGCGAGAAACGGCAGCAGTTGGTCCAGGGTCAGCATGGTGTGGAAGCGGCGGGTCGAGGACGAGTCGATGGAGCGGCGGCATCAGGAAAGCAGCGCACGCGGTAGCGCCGCCAGCCCCTGCGCGAGCAGCGGCGCGAGCGGCACGGCATTGGTCTCATGAGGAACGCTGTCGCTGCTCCAGACGCGGCCCACGCCCGCGGCGCGCAAGAGCGCGAGCGCGTCGCCCGCGAACAGCGCATGCGTGACGGCCACGTCCACCGAGGCGGCGCCGGCCGCATGCAGGCCCCGCGCGGCCTCGGCCAAAGTGTGGCCCGTGCTGGCCACGTCGTCGATCAACACCACGGCCGCACCGGCGAAGTTCACCCCCTCGGGCAGCGTCACCTCGACCCGGCGGTCACCGTGGCGGCGCTTGCCGCAGACCGCCCAACGCAGCCCGTGGCGCGCGGCGGCCTGTGCCACCCATTGCTCGGACTCGGCATCGGGCCCCACCAGCCAGGCATGCGGCCGATGCGCGACGACGCAGTCGGCCAGCAAGGGCGCGGCCGACAGCGCGAGCGCACGCTCCTCGGGCAGGGGGATGGCTTCGGCCAGGGTGTGGACACGATGCAGGTGCGGGTCCACCGTGAGGACGGCGTCGAACAAGCCCGCGAGAAAACCGCCGACGATGCGTTGGCTGACCGCTTCGCCCGGCGTGAACGCGATGTCTTGCCGCATGTAGGCAAGGTAGGGCGCGACCAGCGTGAGCGCGCGCACGCCCAGGCTGCGCGCGGTCTGCGCGGCCAGCAGCAGTTCGACCAGCTTTTCGTTGGGCTGCGCGAGGCTGCGCAGCAGCACCACCTGCTGAGGCAGCGGCGCGCGTTCGAGCGGCAGCCGCACTTTAATTTCACCATCGGGGAAACGGTGGCGTTCGATGCAGCGGGCTTCGAGCCCGGTGGCGGCGGCCAGCCGCGCGGCGCTCGCGGCTTCGTCGTCGAAATGCAGCAGGCAAGCGTCCATCAAAACTCCACGAAGACATGCGGCACCGCGCTGGCGCTGCCGATTTGGTAGCCGCCGTCGCGCTCGGCCGCCTGGCGGGCGAAGGCGAGGTCGGCCGCGTAGCCCGCATAGACACGGTAGAGCAGGTCGCCGCGGCGCACCGGCTCGCCGAGCTTGACAGCCAGGTCCACACCGGCGCCGGCGACCTTCGGCGCGCCGGCCAGCCGCGCGATGCGCGCCATGTGCAGATTGTCGATGCCGGTGACCACGCCGTCGGCCGCGGCGCGCACCTCGAACTGCAGCGCACCGAGCGGCGGATGCTCGGGGTCGAAAGGCTTGCGGCCCTGGGCTTCGATGATGGCTTGCATGCGCGCGAGCGCCCGGCCCGAGTCGAGGATGTCGCGCGCAATCGCAAAGCCGTCGCCGCCGCGCACGTCGGGGTCGCACTCGATCAGCCGCCCGGCCAGCCGCAGTGCCTTCTGGCGCAGATCGTTCGGGGCGCGCGGGTCGTTTTCGAGCACGCGCATCACGTCGCGCGCTTCGAGCACCGGGCCAATGCCATAGCCCACGGGCTGGCGACCATCGGTGATGACCACCTCGAGCGACAAGCGCAGCCGGTCGGCCACGTACTCGAACAGCCGGCGCAGGCGCTGCGCCTCGGGCATGGAGCGCACCTTGGCGGTCGGGCCGATCGGGATGTCGAGCACGAGATGGGTCGATCCCGCGGCGAGTTTCTTCGACAGGATCGAAGCCACCATCTGCCCGGGCGAGTCGAGTGAGAGCGGCCGCTCGACCGAGATCAGCACATCATCGGCCGGCGACAGCTCGGCCGTGCCGCCCCAGGCCAGGCAGCCGCGGTGTTCGCGCACGATTTCCGCCAGTCGCTCGAAGGGCAGCGCCACCTCGGCGAGCACCTCCATGGTGTCGGCCGTGCCCGCGGGCGAGGTGATCGCGCGCGAGGAGGTCTTGGGGCACAGCAGCCCGTGCGCGGCGACGATGGGCACCACCAGCATCGAGGTGCGGTTGCCCGGAATGCCGCCGATGCAGTGCTTGTCGACCACCAGCGGTTCGCGCCAATCGAGCCGGCGACCGGCCTGCACCATGGCCTCGGTGAGGAAATACACCTCCTCGCGGTCGAGCTCGCCGCGGTTGCAGGCCACCACGAAGGCAGTGAGCTCGATCTTGGAATAGCGGTGCGCGGCGATGTCGGCGACGATGCGCTCGAAGGCCTCGCGGTCGAGCCGCTCGCCGTTGATCTTCCGGTGCAGCGCGGCGATCGACGCCGGCGGCTCGGCCTGCTGGATGGTCGCCGCATGGCCGTCCTCGAGGCCGAGCTGCGCGAACGCATCCTCGGACAGGCCCAACTCCTCGCAGCTCACGATGCTCGCATCGTCGACCACGTTGACGCTGGCCAGGATGCGCCGCCCGTTCGCGCGCACCTCCACCTTGGAGAGCGCCTGAAACCCCTCGGCCCGGTAGACCGCACAGTCGCGGTGCAAATAGGCCACGTTCTCCTTCCAGGTGTCGATCGCCACGCGCTTGACGGCGAGCGCCTGCGCGGCGCGCGGGGGCGCCTCGGCTGGAGTCTCGGGACTGGCGATGACGGTCGGGGCGGATGAAACGGAAACGTCGGGCATGTCGCGCAGGAGGCCGCTCGGCCTGAAGTAAGCTCGGGCGTCATTCTGCCTTCAAGAGGCCACGCTGAAACCATCCCTCGCGCACCGCGCATCCCGGCTGCGGGCACGCGCCACCGCGGGAACGGATGCAGCGTTGCCGGAACGCTGTTGCATCTCGCCTCCGAATGCCTGCCACGACGCTCTCTGCTGACCGCCTGCGCCTGCGCGTCGATCCCGCCGCGCTGGGCTTTGCCGACACGCGCGCACTCGAGGGCGAGCCCCTGCCTTGGATCGGGCAGGAGCGCGCCTACACAGCCGCCCGACTGGGCCTCACGCTGCCTCAGCCTGGTTACAACCTCTTCGTGCTCGGCGAGGTCGGCAGCGGCCGCAGCTCGCTGTTGCGCGCCCTCATGCTCGAGCAGGCGCGGGGCCGCCCGGTTCCGCCCGACCTGTGTTACGTGCACCACTTCGAGACGCCCGAGCGTCCCCTGGCCGTGCGCCTGCCCGCCGGCGGTGGGCGCGCGCTGCGGCAGAGGCTCGCGGCCTTCGTCGACGAGTTGCGCTCCGAGCTGCCCAATCGGCTCTCCAGCCCGGCATTTCGCGAGCGCAGCGAGGCGCTCGAAAAGGAACATGCGGCCCGCGAGGCCGCGGCCTGGGATGCGCTGGTCGCTTTTGCCGAGGCGCGTCATTTCGCTCTGCGGCGCGAGGAAGGTCGCATGATTTTCACCTGGCGCGACGAGCAGGGCGCTCCGATTTCCGAGGCCCAGCTCGCGGCGATGCCGCGCGAGCGCCGCTCTGAAATCGACCGTGCCGAGCAGGAGTTGCGCGTACAGATCAACCGTTTCGTCGACGAGAGCAACGCGCTCGAGCGCGAACTCGAGCGGGCCTTGGGCGCTTTGCGCCGGGAGGTCGCTCGTCCCTGGCTCCAACAAGCGCTGGCCGAGTTGCGCTCGGCCATCGACCCGGCTGCGGCCGACGCAGCCAAGATCGCGCGCTGGATCGATGCGCTGCAAGCCGACGTGCTCGACCATGTCGATGTGTTCTCCGCCCCGGCCGCCGATGAGGACGAAGACGCCGAGCGCGCCGAGGCGCTCGAAGGGGTGGTCGCGCGCTACCGCGTCAATGTCGTGGTCGACAACTCCGGCCTCGAAGGCGCGCCCGTCATCGAGGAAAACAACCCGCTGTTTCGGCTGCTGTTCGGCAGCATCGAATACCAGTCCGAAGACGATGTGCTCGTCACCGACTTCTCACGCATCCGCGCCGGCAGTCTGCTGCGCGCCCACGGCGGCTTTTTGATGCTGCATCTGCGCGACCTGCTCGCCGACCCGCTGGTGTGGGAAAAACTGCGCCGCTTTCTGCGCAGCGCGCGGCTGCAGATCGAAGAGCCGGGCACGGCGTATGCGCCGCTGGCGGCGGTGTCGCTCGAACCCGAGGCGGTCGACGTGGATGTCAAGATCGTGCTCATCGGCACGGTCGAGAGCTATTACGAGCTGCAGGAAGCCGACCCCGAATTCGCGCGGCACTTTCGCATCAAGGTCGATTTCGCCGAGCAGTTTCGCGCCAGCGCCGAGACCTGGCATGCCAGCGCGGTGTTCGTCGCGCAATGCTGCGCACGGCTCGCGCTGCCGCCTTTCGACGCCGGCGCGGTCGCGCGGCTGCTCGAAGACATGCACCGCCAGGCCGACGATCAAACCCGCCAAAGCGCCATCTTCGCGCACACCGAGGCGCTCGTCATCGAAAGCGCGGCGCTGGCGCAGCAGCGCGGCGCCGCGTGCGTGGCGGCCGCCGACGTCGCCGAGGCCTTGCGCGCGCGCAGCCGCCGGCACGATTACCTGGCCGACCGCCAGCGCGAAGCCATCGCCGAGGGCGAGCGGCTGATCGCGACCCGAGGCGGCTTGCTCGGCCGGGTCAACGGACTCACGCAGATCGACCTCGGTGACACGCGCTTTGGCCTGCCGGTGCGCGTGAGCGCGCGCTGCTGGCCCGGGCGCGAGGGCATCATCGACCTCGCGCGCGAAGTCGAGCTCTCCGGGCCCATCCATGCCAAGGGGGTTCTGATCCTCAAGGGCTTTCTGTCGGCGCTGTTTGCCGATGCTGCGCCGCTGGCGCTGGCCGCATCGCTGGCGTTCGAGCAGGAATACGACGGCATCGAGGGCGACTCGGCCTCGTGCGCCGAATTGTTCGCGCTGCTCTCGGCGCTCTCGGGTCTGCCGCTGGCCCAGGGCTTGGCCGTCACCGGCGCGCTCGACCAGCACGGCGAGGTGCTGCCCGTGGGCGGCATCAACGAAAAAATCGAAGGCTGGTTCGATGTGTGCGCCGAAGCCGGCCTCGATGGCAGCCAGGGCGTGCTGATTCCGGCGCGCAACCAGCGCCATCTGATGCTGGCCGACCGCGTGGTCGAGGCCGTAGCTGCGGGGCGCTTTCGCGTGCTGACCTTCGCCCACGTCAGCGAAGGCATCGAGGTGCTGACCGGCACGCCGGCCGGATTCGACGCCGCCGAAGCCCGGGGCGGTGAAGACACCGTCTATGGCCGCGCGCTGCAGACGCTGCGCAGCTATCGCCGCGCCTGGCGTGGCTGGGGGCGCTGACCGTGGCTACCACACGTCGCCCCCAGAGCCCGCCGGCGCCCACGCCAGCGCGCGCGGCGCCGCCGCATGAAATCCGCATCATCGGCGGGCAGTGGAAACGCACGCGCATCGCCGTGCCCGAGCGGCCGGGCCTGCGCCCCACGCCCGACCGCGTGCGTGAGACTTTGTTCAACTGGCTCGGCCAGGATTTGTCCGGTTGGCGCTGCCTCGATGCGTTTGCGGGCACGGGCGCGCTCGGCTTCGAGGCGGCCTCGCGCGGCGCGCGCGAAGTGCGGCTGGTCGAGCGGGATGCGGGCCTGGTCGAGCGCTTGGCCGCGCTTCAGGCGCGCCTGGGCGCCGAGGCGGTGCGCATCGAGCGCGGCGACGGCGTCGCGGCGCTGCGCTCGGCGGCGCCGGCCAGCCTCGACCTCGTCCTGCTCGACCCACCGTTCGATGCCCAGGCGCTGTATGCTGCGGCGCTGCCCGCGGCGGCCGCGGCGCTCAAACGGGGCGCGTACCTCTACCTCGAGGCGCC
>NZ_JAEMQB010000088.1:0-13339 GCF_022759015.1 Tibeticola sp.
ATTCCCTCTCAGCCTCTCAGACGTGAACCAGAGTGCCCTCATCCTCACCGAGCACGACGCGTCGAAGCGCGCCGGCCTTGAAGATCGAGAACACCTTGATCGGCAATTTTTGATCCCGGCACAGCGCGAAGGCGGTCGCATCCATGATGCCCAGATTGCGCGCCATTGCCTCGTCGAAGCTGATACGGTGGTAGCGCGTGGCAGTGGGATCTTTTTTCGGGTCAGCAGTGTAGACGCCGTCGACCTTGGTCGCCTTGAGGACGACATCGGCGCCGATTTCCGCGCCACGCAGGGCTGCGGCGGTGTCGGTCGTGAAGAATGGGTTACCCGTTCCCGCGGCGAAAACCACCACCTTGCCCTCTTCCAGATATTGCAAGGCCTTGGGCCGCACATACGGTTCGACCACCTGCTCGATGGCGATGGCGGACATCACCCGCGCGGTCAGACCGGCTTTGTTCATGGTGTCGGCCAGCGCCAGGGCATTCATGACGGTGGCGAGCATCCCCATGTAGTCGGCGGTGGCACGGTCCATGCCGACCGAGCCGCCGGCGACGCCGCGGAAGATGTTGCCGCCACCAATCACGACCGCCAGTTCGACACCGAGACGCGTGACCTCGGCAATCTCGCCGACGATCCGCTGGATCGTCGCGTGATTGATGCCGTAGGGGTCATCGCCCATCAATGCCTCGCCCGACAGCTTGAGCAGGATGCGATGGTGAGCCGTTTGCACTGGAGCCATGGCGAGGGTCCCGGGTCTGAGGTTGGAAGCCGACACGAACCGCCGCCGATCAGGCAGTGGCACCTTTCGCAGCTGC
Source organism: Tibeticola sp. (assembly GCF_022759015.1). Classification (NCBI taxonomy): domain Bacteria; kingdom Pseudomonadati; phylum Pseudomonadota; class Betaproteobacteria; order Burkholderiales; family Comamonadaceae; genus Tibeticola; species Tibeticola sp. The sequence continues at coordinate 816 of NZ_JAEMQB010000088.1, forward strand.
GACCTGAGCCGCGACTTCGGCCGCAAAGTCATCGGATTTCTTCTCGATGCCCTCGCCAACGACGAACAGCGTGAAGCCTTTGACCGTCGTGTTCGCGCCCTTGAGCATTTGCTCGACGGTCTGCTTGTCGTTTTTCACGAACGGCTGGTTGAGCAGCGAGACTTCCTTGAGGAATTTCTGCACCGAGCCTTCGATCATCTTGGCTGCGATGTCGGCGGGCTTGCCCGATTCGGCGGCCTTGGCCGTCGCGACGGCACGCTCACGCTCGACGAGTTCGGCCGGCACATCGGCGCTGCTCAGCGCGACCGGCTTCATCGCCGCGACGTGCATCGCGACGTCCTTGGCCGCGGTGTCGTCCCCCTCATATTCGACCACGACACCGATACGGGTGCCGTGCAGATAGACGGCCAGCTTGGCACCGGAATCAAAGCGCTTGAAGCGGCGGAAGGTCATGTTCTCGCCGATCTTGCCGATCAGGCCCTTGCGCACATCCTCGAGCGTCGGGCCGAAGCCGTCTTGCTCATACGGCAGGGCCGCCAAAGCCGCCACATCCGCCGGGTTGTGGCGCGCCACGAGCTCAGCGGCCGCCTGAGCCATCTTGAGGAAGCTGTCGTTCTTGCTGACGAAGTCGGTTTCGCAGTTCACTTCGACCAGTGCACCCTGGGTGCCGTCGACCTTCGCGGCAACGACGCCCTCGGCGGTGACGCGCGATGCCGCCTTGCCTGCCTTGGTGCCGAGCTTGACGCGCAGGATTTCCTCGGCCTTGGCCATGTCGCCATCGGCTTCGGTCAGAGCTTTCTTGCACTCCATCATCGGCGCATCGGTCTTGGCCCGAAGTTCAGCGACCATGCTTGCGGTAATAGCAGCCATATTTCTTACTCCATCGTCTCAAAAATTTCGTTCAAAGAAAAAAGGGGCAACAGCCCCTTTCGCCGCGTTGGGCTGGGCTCAGGCCGCAGAGCCCTCGACCTCGACGAACTCGTCGGAGCCTGCAGCGACGGCCGGTGCCGCCGAGCCGCCTTCAGCGCGGCCTTCCAAAATCGCGTCGGCAATGCCGCGCGCATACAGAGCCACCGCCTTGGCGGAGTCGTCGTTGCCCGGAATGACGTAGTCGATGCCTTCGGGCGAGTGGTTGGTGTCCACCACGCCGATGATGGGAATACCGAGCTTCTGCGCCTCGAGCACGGCAATCTTGTGATAGCCAACGTCGATGACGAACAGCGCGTCGGGCAGCGCGTTCATGTCCTGGATACCACCGATGTCGCGCTCGAGCTTCTCGATCTCACGGGCGAACATGAGCTGTTCCTTTTTGCTCATGGACTCCAGACCCGCTTCCTGTTGCGCCTTCATGTCCTTGAGGCGCTTGATCGAGGTCTTGACGGTCTTGAAGTTCGTCAACATGCCGCCGAGCCAGCGCTGGGTCACGTAGGGGACGCCGGCGCGCTGCGCCTCGGCGGCGACGATGTCGCGCGCCTGACGCTTGGTGCCGACCATGAGGATGGTGCCGCGATTGGCCGAGAGCTGACGCGCGAATTTCATCGCGTCCTGGAACATCGGCAGCGTCTTTTCCAGGTTGATGATGTGAATCTTGTTGCGCTGACCGAAGATGTACGGAGCCATCTTGGGGTTCCAGAAACGGGTCTGGTGGCCGAAATGCACACCGGCCTCGAGCATTTCGCGCATGGTGACGTTCATGTTTTCACTCCAAAGGTTGGGTCTAAAATCCGGCTCGAAATCGCGCCGGGCCGTGGAGCACAGGTCTTTCCCTGAAGCTACACCCCGGCGCAACACCTGGATAAGCCGGTTTGCGATTGGTTTTGGCAAGCGCCACAGCGTTCGTGCTGCAAGCTGCAAAACCGCTCGATTCTAGCATTACGCACCTTCTGCATCCCGCCCCTCTGCCCCATGCCGCACGACCTCACGAGCCTGCGTTTGAGCATCTGGCGCGGCCACACCTCCGCCGCCGAGCAGGTCGAGCGATCGATCGAGCGCGCGCTGAGCCCGGCCGGGCGGGCCGCCTGGATGCACTTCACACCCGAGCGCGCCCGTGCGCAGGCTGCTTCGGTCGATGCCGACCTGCGCGCGGGCCGGCCGCTGCCCCCGCTGGCTGGATTGCCGTTCAGCGTGAAGGACTTGTTCGATGTCGCCGGCGAGGTCACGCGCGCGGGCTCGCGCGTGCTGGCCGACGAGCCGCCGGCGACGCAGCACGCACCGGCGGTGGCGCGGCTGTTGGCGGGCGGGGGCAGCTTGATCGGCCGCACACACATGGTCGAGTTTGCGTTCTCGGGCGTGGGCACCAACCCGCACTACCCCACGCCCGCGGCGTTCGACGGGCGTTGGCATCAGACAGTCGGCGCACCGGATGAGCCGCGCGTGCCCGGCGGGTCGTCTTCGGGCGCTGCGGTGTCGGTCGCCACGGGCGCGGCGCTGATCGGCCTGGGTTCGGACACGGGGGGCTCGGTGCGCATTCCGGCGGCACTCAACGGCATCGTGGGTTTCAAGGGCACCGCCCGATGCGTGCCGACCGAAGGCACGGTGCCGCTGTCGATCACGCTCGACACGGTGGGCGCGCTCACCCGCAGCGTTCGCGACGCGATCCTGGTACACGAGCTGCTCGCCGCGCGTACGGTCACGCGCACGGCGGCGCCGCTCGCCGCCTGGCGGCTCGCGGTGGTGCGCCACCCCATGCTCGAAGCGCTCGACGAGACGGTCGGCCGCGCGTTCGAGCGCAGCCTTGCCCGACTGCGACAAGCGGGGGCGCAAGTCGAGGAAATCGACCTTCCGGTTTTGGACGAACTGACGGAGCTGACCGCACGCGCCCATTTTTCGCCGGTGGAAAGCTACGCCTGGCATCGCGAGCGCATCGCCAAGCGCGGGGCCGAGTACGACCCGCGGGTGGCCGCGCGCATCCTGCGCGGAGCCGAGGTGCCCGCTTACGCCTACATCGAGCTGATCGCGGGGCGCCGGCGCTGGATCGCGCGCATGGAGGCCGCCTTGCGCGACTACGACGCCGTGCTCTCACCCACCACGCCGATCGTCGCTCCCCGCCTGGCCGACGTGGCGCCCGCGGACGGTCGCGACGCTGCGCTCGACGCGGCGCGGGATGCCGAATTTTTTCGCGTCAACGCCTTGCTGCTGCGCCACACCAGCGTGGTCAATATGCTCGACGGCTGCGCGCTCACGCTGCCCTGCCACACGCCGGACGAACTGCCGGTCGGGCTGATGCTTTGGGCACCGGCCATGCGCGACGAAGCGATCCTCAATCTCGGCCTCCGGGTCGAGGAGTCGCTTCAAATAAAATAGCAACAAAGCACCGATTGACGCCGGCGATGCCGGCAAAATGACCCAATTCATGAAAATTGCCATCGTGGGCGCCGGTGTGATCGGCGTGACCACCGCTTTTGAGCTGGCCAGCGACGGCCACGAAGTCACCGTCTTCGAGCGTCACGGCAGCGTCGCCGAGGAAACGAGCTTTGCCAATGCCGGCGTCATCGCACCCGGCTATGTGACGCCCTGGGCCGCGCCCGGCATGCGCCGCAAAGTGTTCGTCGACCTGTTTCGAGCCCATGCACCCGTGCGGCTGCACGGCGCCCTGTCGCTCAGCGAGTGGCGATGGGCCTGGAATTGGTGGCGCGCCTGCGAACGGGAGCGCTCGGCCCGCAACCGCGCGCACATGCAGCGGCTGGCGCTCTACAGCCGCGAGCGGCTGCATCGGCTCACGGCCCAGGAACGACTGGAATACGAACGCAGCGAAGGCTATCTGGTGCTGCTGCGTTCCGAAGAGGACCTGAAACAGGCCCGCTCGGGCTTGGAACTGCTGCGCGCAGCGGAAATCCGCTACGCCGAAATCGACGCTGCCCAGGCGCGGCACATCGAGCCCGCGTTGAGCGCCCAAACGCCCCTGGCCGGCGCCATCCACCTGCCCGACGACGAGGTGGGCAACTGCCGCCAGTTCACCCTGCTGCTGCGCGAACGGGCGCGGGCACGGGGCGTTCGGTTCGCGTTCCGCGCGAAGGTCACCGCTCTGGTGATGACGCCGAGTCCGATGGTCCGGGTCGAAGGCGAGCCCGCCCCCCAAAGTTTCGATGCCGTCGTGGTCTGCGCCGGAGTGGCCTCGGATGCGTTGCTGCGGCCGCTGGGCATACGGCTGCCGCTCGCAGCGGTGCATGGCTATTCGATCACCGCGCGCATCCGCGAACCCCTGAACGCGCCGCGCAGCGCCGTGATGGATGAACGCTACAAGGTGGCCATCTCACGGCTCGGGCAGCGGGTGCGCGTCGCGGGCAGTGCCGAACTGGGCGCACCCCAAGGCCGGATGGACGCCAAGGCGCTGCGCACGCTCTACAAGGTCTTGCAAGACTGGTTTCCCGGCGCGGCCGACTATGCCCACGGCGTGCAGGAATGGAGGGGCGCACGCCCGATGCTGCCCGACGGACCGCCCGTGATCGGCCCAAGCGGCCTGCCCGGGCTGTGGCTCAACCTCGGCCACGGGTCGAGCGGCTGGGCGCTGGCTTGCGGCAGCGCTCGGGCCCTGGCCGACCGCATCGCGGGCCGCAAGCCCGAGATCGAGCTCGAAGGCCTGGGGATCGAACGGCTCGGCCTGCGGCGCTGAACGGGCCTCGCGGCACAATCGCGCCATGTTGCGCCCTGCCGTCCCCGATCCCTCTCGGCCTCTGCCCCTCCATGCGGTTTCCGCCACGCGCGCCATCGAAGCCGCGGCCGCCGCGATCTTGCCGCCGCACACGCTGATGCAACGCGCCGGGCTCGCGGTGGCCCGCCTCGCGCGCGCGCTCGCTCCGCATGCCCGGACGATCTGGATCGCCTGCGGCCCCGGCAACAACGGCGGCGACGGCCTTGAAGCGGCGGCCCAGCTCCAAGGCCTCGGCTCGTCCGTCGTCCTAACCTGGCTGGGCGACCCCGACCGGGCAAGCCCGGACACCCGAGCGTCGCTGGCACGCGCACAGGCCGCCAGCGTCGGCTTCGCGCCCGCGCCGCCCGACGGCCTGACGCCACGGGATCTGTGCATCGACGCGCTGCTCGGCATCGGCGCGCAGCGCGCGCCCCAAGATCGCATGGCCGAGTGGATCGCGGCGATGAACGCCTCCGCCGCGCCAACACTCGCGGTCGACGTTCCCACGGGGCTGAGCGCCGACACCGGCTCCACTCTGATTTCAGGAGCACAAAGCGACCATTTGGCGCCGGGATCCAGCGTCATTCATGCGAAATTCACCTTGAGCCTCCTGACCCTCAAGCCTGGGCTCTTCACGGCCCTCGGCCGCGACGCGGCGGGTACCGTGTGGTGGGATGACCTCGACATGCCGCCCCCTGCGGAGAGCGCCGTGGCGGAGCTGCGCGCCACGCCCCCCCGTCCGGCCCGACCACAAGCGAGTCACAAAGGCCATTGGGGTGACATCGCAGTCATCGGCGGCGAAGGTCTTGCGCGGCGCGGCATGGGCATGACGGGCGCGGCGCAGCTGGCAGCCACCGCCGCGCTGCATGCCGGTGCCGGCCGGGTCATGCTGTGCCTGCTGGACGAGGGCGCGCTTTCCGCCCTGCCCGAACAGCCCGAGTTGATGTTGCGACGGTTCGAAGCGATCGACCTGCAGCGCAGCACCGTGGTTTGCGGCTGCGGTGGTGGCGAGGCGGTGCGCGCGGTTTTGCCCGAGGTCCTCGAGCACTCGGCCCGCCTCGTGCTCGATGCTGATGCGCTCAACCGCATCGCGGCCGACGCCGAACTGCGCACGCGCCTGCAGCGCCGGCAACAAAGCCATCGGGCCACCGTGCTCACGCCGCACCCGCTCGAAGCGGCGCGGTTGCTCGGCACCGATGCGCACTCCGTTCAAGCCGACCGAATCGCAGCCGCGCGGGCCTTGGTCGCTGCCTTCGGCTGCACCGTGATTCTCAAAGGCTCAGGCAGCATCATCGCCGCACCCGATCGAACGCCCGTCATCAACACGACCGGCAATGCGCGCCTAGCCACCGGCGGTACCGGGGACGTGCTCGCCGGCCTCTGCGGTGCGCGACTCGCGGTCGTGCCCGACCCCTTCGAGGCGGCCGTCACCGCCGTGCAAGAGCACGGCGCCGCCGCCGATCATTTCCCGCCGGCACAAGCCTTGACCGCGCTCCGGCTGGCCCAAGCGCTGCAGCCTTAGCACAGAGGCCGCTGTTCAGCCCTGCCTCAGCGCCGCGACTTACGCCCGCGCTGCTTCGGAGCCGCACCCGGCTGGGGCGCCGGTGCTGCAGCGCCTTTCGATTTGGGCTTTTCCCGTCCGGCGGCACCCGAGTCGCCGCGCCGACCGCGTCCCGCGCCGCGCGGGCGACCTTCGGTGTCGGCGGCTGCGGGCTCGGCACCGCTCGCGCCCGACTCATCCCGCACCCGGCCGGCGCTCGCGCTGCTGCGGCCCGCTCGCCCCGAGCCCGACTCGCCCTCCTGCACCAGACGAAAATCGATGCGCCGGCCATCGAGATCGACACGGCTCACCTGCACACGAACCCGGCTTCCGATCGCGTACCGGGTGCCAGTCCGTTCCCCGCGCAGTTCCTGGCGGACCTCATCGAAGCGGAAATACTCCTGGCCAAGCTCCGTGATGTGCACCAGGCCTTCGACATACATCTGGTCGAGCGTGACGAAAATGCCAAAACCCGTGACGGCGGTGACGACGCCGGCGTATTCCTCGCCCAAATGCTCGCGCATGTAGGCGCACTTGAGCCACGCCTCGACATCGCGGCTGGCCTCATCGGCGCGACGCTCGGCCGCACTGCAATGCAGTCCGGCGGCTTCCCAGGCCAACATCTCGCCGCTGAGTTTGGGCCGAGGCGCGGCGACCTGCCCCGGGCGCGGCGCCTGGCCTTTTTCGAGCCGGCGGGCCAGCTTGGCCTGCGCTTCGCCGGGTATGGGCAGCGTGGGCAGTTGATAGCGCTCGCCCGCGAGCAAGGCCTTGATGACCCGGTGCACCAGCAGATCCGGGTAGCGCCGGATCGGGCTGGTGAAATGGGTGTAGGCCGGATAAGCCAGCCCGAAATGCCCTTTGTTCACCGGCGAATAGATCGCCTGCTGCATCGAACGCAGCAACATCGTGTGAATTTGCTGCGCATCGGGCCGGTCTTTCGTAGCCTCGGCGATGCGCTGGAAGTCGCCCGGCTCCGGGCGCTCGCCGAGCGTGAGCCCTACGCCGAGCGCCTTGAGGTAGTTGCGCAGCAGTTCGAGCTTTTCGGGCGTCGGCCCTTCATGAACCCGGTACAGCCCCGGGTGCTTGCCCTGGTCGATGAAGTCCGCACTGCACACGTTGGCAGCGAGCATGGCCTCCTCGATCAAGCGGTGCGCCTCGGTGCGCGTGCGCGGCACGATGCGCTCGATCCGCCCCGCCTCATCGCAAACGATCTGCGTCTCGGTGGTCTCGAAATCGACCGCCCCCCGTTGGATCCGCTGGGAAAGCAGAGCGCGATACACGTCATGCAGGTTGAGCAGATCCGGCACACGTTCCTTGCGGCGCTGAGCTTCCGGCCCGCGGGTGTTGGCCAGAATCGCCGCCACCTCGTTGTAGGTGAAGCGCGCATGACTGAACATCACCGCCGGGTAGAACTGGTAGGCGTGAATCTCGCCTTTGGCGGTAATCAGCATGTCGCAGACCATGCACAGCCGCTCGACCTCCGGGTTGAGCGAGCACAGACCGTTGGAGAGTTTCTCGGGCAGCATCGGAATGACCCGCCGCGGGAAATAAACCGACGTCGCCCGCTCGTACGCATCGATGTCGATCGCACTGCCGTTGCGCACGTAGTGGCTCACATCGGCAATGGCCACGATCAGGCGCCAGCCCTTGGCGCGGCCGATCCGCGCCGGCTCGCAATAGACCGCATCGTCGAAGTCCCGTGCGTCCTCACCGTCGATCGTGACCAGCGGAACATCGGTCAGGTCCACGCGCCCGACTTTGTCCTGCGGCTGGACCGTTTCAGGCAGGCTGCGCGCCTCGGCGATGCAGGCGTCCGAAAAGACATGAGGCACGCCGTACTTGCGCACGGCGATCTCGATCTCCATCCCGGGATCGTCGATCTCGCCCAGCACCTCGCGGATGCGCCCGACCGGCTGGCCGAACAAAGCGGGCGGCTCGGTCAGCTCGACCACCACCACCTGCCCGACCTGGGCACCCGCGAGTCCGCCTTTGGGGATCAGGATGTCCTGCCCATAGCGCTTGTCTTCGGGCGCGACGAGCCAAACCCCACCTTCGTGCAGCAGCCGACCGATGATCGGCTGTGCCGGGCGTTCGACGATTTCAAGCACGCGGCCTTCCGGGCGCCCGCGTCGATCGGTCCGCACCACACGAACCTTGACCCGGTCGTTGTGCAGCACCGCGCGCATTTCATTGGGCGGCAGGTAGATGTCCGGCCCGCCATCGTCTCGAACGACGAATCCATGCCCGTCGCGATGACCTTGGACGGTTCCCTCGATTTCATCCAGCAACGCGCTGGTTTGAGTCAAATTTTTGATATATAATCCTTTACTTCCTGAGATGCCCAGGTGGCGGAATTGGTAGACGCACTAGTTTCAGGTACTAGCGCTGAGAGGCGTGGAGGTTCGAGTCCTCTCCTGGGCACCAAGTTTAAACAAACCGAGTGATCGGTTTCGAATCTGAAAGCCGCTGGCCACCCCAGCGGCTTTTTTGTTTTTGGCAATGACGCTCAGCAGCGCCGATGCCGTCATCGATTCGCGCCATCGGCCGCCAGCGAGCATCAGCCAGCGGAACCCCACCAAGGCACCGATCAAACCGGCACCGCCACGAGGTCATGCCCTTGTGCGTCGACCACCCGGGCGCGGGTGAATTCCCCGACTTTGAGCGTCTTGCTGATCTTCTCCGGCGGCAGCAGCCGCACCGTGCCGTCGATTTCCGGCGCATCGGCATAGCTGCGGCCCACCCCGCCCCGTCGGCCCTGCGCCGGCGCAGAGTCGACCAGCACCTGCAGCGTCTGCCCGATGCGCCCGCGCAGCTTCTCGACCGAAACCGCCTCGGCCACCGCCATGAAGCGCGATCGCCGCTCCTCACGCACCGCCGCGGGCAGCATGCCCGGCAGCGCATTGGCCGCAGCGCCCTGCACCGGGCTGTACGCAAAACACCCGGCGCGATCGATCCGTGCCGCGCGGATGAAGTCGAGCAGATGTTCGAACTCTTCCTCGGTCTCGCCGGGAAACCCCGCAATGAAGGTGCTGCGGATCACGAGTTCGGGGCACATGGCACGCCAACGCTCGATCCGCTCGAGGTTGCGTTCGCCGCTCGCCGGCCGCTTCATCCGGCGCAGCACCTCGGGGTGGCTGTGCTGGAACGGCACGTCGAGATACGGCAAGACCAGCCCCTCGGCCATCAGCTCGAGGACCTCATCCACATGTGGGTAGGGATAGACGTAATGCAAGCGCACCCAGGCACCATGTTCGGCGGCCAGTTCACCCAGGGCACGGGCCAGCTCGGTCATCCGCGTCTTGATGGGACGCCCCTCCCAAAAGCCGGTGCGGTATTTGACATCCACACCGTAGGCCGACGTGTCCTGACTGATGACCAGCAACTCTTTCACGCCACCTTCAAACAGTGCGCGCGCTTCGCGCAGGACGTCCCCGATGGGGCGGCTCACGAGGTCGCCGCGCATCGACGGGATGATGCAGAAGGTGCAGCGGTGGTTACAGCCCTCGCTGATCTTGAGGTAAGCGTAATGCCGCGGCGTGAGCTTGAGCCCCGCTTCGCCAAACGCTCCGGGCACGAGGTCGATGAAGGGGTCGTGCGGCCGCGGCAAATGCGCATGGACGGCATCGAGCACTTCGTCGGTCGCATGTGGGCCCGTCACTGCCAGCACGCTCGGGTGAATCTGGCGCACCAGATTGCCGCCGTCCGCGCCGGTCTTGGCGCCCAGGCAGCCCGTGACGATCACCTTGCCGTTTTCGGCCAGGGCTTCACCGATGGCGTCGAGGCTTTCTCGGACCGCATCGTCAATGAAGCCGCAGGTGTTGACGATCACCAGATCGGCACCCTCGAACGTCTTGCTCGTGCGGTAGCCTTCGGCGCTCAGGCGCGTGAGGATCAACTCGGAGTCGGTCAAAGCCTTGGGGCAACCGAGGCTGACGAAGCCGATGCGCGGTGCATCCGCGACGCTGGCAACCGTCGCCGACGGGGCTGGTTCGTTCATGGCGTCCATGGCGGGGTCAGGGCGGGCTCAACGCTTGAGGCCAAAGGCGCCCATGAGTTGCTCGGTCTGCTTTTGAATCTGTTCCTGCATCTGCTGAAACACAGTGCGCGACTGCTCCGCATAAGCGCCCATCATGGCCTGCACCATCGGAGATTGAAGACTCAGAAACTGCGCCAGTGCCTCGGGCGAAAGACCTTTGGCCTGTTCCAACAGCTTGGCCTGGAGCTCGGCAAAGGCCTGGACGTTCTTTTCGAGATAGGCGCCCATGAAGCCTTGCATCGCGTGTCCGTAGAACCGGATGAAGTTCGCCAGCACCGCCTCGGAAAACATCGGTGCGCCGCCCGCTTCTTCCTCGAGGATGATTTGCAGCAGGATGCTGCGGGTGAGGTCCTCGCCGGTCTTGGCGTCACGCACGACGAAGGGCTCGCCGGCCATCACGAGCCGCTTGACTTCGGCCAGCGTGATGTAGCTCGATGCGGCGGTGTCGTAGAGACGGCGATTGGGATATTTTTTGATGATGCGCACAGGCGCTTTCCCGGCGGCAGAGGCTGGTCTTGGTGCAGACACGGTTACACTCCTCGGCTGGTTCTCTGGCGCCGCGCCCAATCGGGCAAACAGCACGCATTCCAAGAACCCCCACACTCAAGCCACTCCGGCGATACCCGGGCCGCTGTGCGGAAAGAAGAAAGATTGGTAGGCGCGATTGGACTCGAACCAACGACCCCCACCATGTCAAGGTGGTGCTCTAACCAGCTGAGCTACGCGCCTAAGATCGTTTGAAGCCGCTAGTATAGCAGCAAACCAAGCGTCCCCCGGCTCTGCGCCACGATGCGGATGCAAAAAATTCGCGGCGTCAACGGCGACGCGCCCGCCGCACGCCAGCCACGGCGCGCACCGCCGCGAGCGCAGCACCGAGCCGCGTCGCACTCGAGACCTCGACCGTGAAAGTCATCCACGCGATGCCTTTGACGCTTTGCGTCTGCACGCCAACCACGTTCATGCGCTCGCGGGCAAAGACTTCGGAAATATCGCGCAACAGCCCCTGCCGGTCGACGGCCTCGATCGCGATGTCGACCGGATACACCGCAGCGCCCGACGCCGCGGACCGTCCCCACGCCACCGGGATGACCCGATCGGGGTTGCGCAAAGCCATTTGCCGGAAGTTGCTGCAGTCGCTTCGGTGCACGCTCACCCCTTTGCCGCGGGTGACGAAACCGCTGATCGCATCTGGCGGCGCGGGGCGGCAGCAGCGCGCGAGCTGGGTCAGCAAGGAGTCGACCCCGACCACCAACACGCCGCCGCTCGCTGCCTTCTCCGGACCGCTGCGGAGCTTGCGGAACAGCTGAGCCTCGGAATCGTCTTCGGTGGCGGCGCTCGGGCGCAGCAAGGCCTCGATGTTGCGCAAGGAGTATTCATCCTTGCCGACCACATCGAACATGGCCTGCGCCGACTTGAACCCGAGCTGCGAGGCGAGATCTTCGAGCTTGATGCTGGTCTTGCCTTCTCGTTGCAGCAGGCGTTCGACCGCCTCGCGACCGCGCGCGGCCGTCTCCTCGGCCATTTGGGCGTTGAACCAGGCGCGCACCTTCGAGCGGGCACGGGGGCTGGCCAAAAAACCCAGTTCGGGGTTGAGCCAGTCGCGCGACGGCCCACCTTCCTTGGCCGCCACGATCTCGACCGTCTGACCGTTCTTCAGCGGCGTGTTGAGCGGCACCATCGCGCCGTCGACCCGCGCGCCGCGACAGCGGTGGCCGAGGTTGGTGTGCACCGCATAAGCGAAATCGACCGGTGTAGCCCCTTGCGGCAGCTCGATCACCGCAGCGTCGGGCGTGAGCACATAAATGCGGTCGTCGAACAGGCCCTTGTCGCGTACGGCCCCCGAAAGATCGCGCTCCCACGCGAGCAGCTGGCGCAGCACCGCAATCTTGGCGTCGTATCCGCTCGACGCGCTCACGCCGGCATAGCCCTTGGTGCCGGCCTCCTTGTACGCCCAGTGGGCGGCGACGCCGTGCTCGGCATGCGCGTGCATGGCCTCGGTGCGGATCTGGATTTCGATCGGTTTGCCGTCGGTGGGATCGCGCACGACGGTGTGCAGCGACTGGTAGCCGTTGGGTTTGGGTTTGGCGATGTAGTCGTCGAACTCTTCGGGGATGGGCGTGAAGTGCTCATGCACCCAGGCCAACACCGTGTAGCAGTCCTCGAGGCGCGGCACGATCACGCGCAGCGCTCGCACATCGAACACCTGGCTGAAATCCAGACCCTTGCCCCGCATCTTGCGCACGATGCTGTAGATGTGCTTGGGCCGGCCCTCGACGCGGGCGCGAATGCCGAGAGCACTCAGCTCGCGCTCGAGGCGC
>NZ_JAEMQB010000105.1:0-30378 GCF_022759015.1 Tibeticola sp.
AATCCTCGCCATGGCACCCGCCATGGCTGCGGTTTGCGCCTTGCCCGCGCGCCCGATGACGGCCCGCCCGGGTGCGCCCAACTGCCGGATTTAGGTTCATGGGTTTCATGCGTCAGACGGGATGTTGAACGACTCTCGTGCTGAAGACGCAGCAGCCGCCCAAAAGACGCAGTTCGAGGACCAACACTCGAGTAAACACCTGGCCGCCGCCAAAAAAAAGGAGGTCCGAAGACCTCCTTGCGCTGGGTGTGGATGGGCTGCGGGTCGCCGCGCTCAGCGGTTGATCGGCGACTCGGGCGAAATCAGGTAGGCGGTGAGGTCGGCCACCTGTTTCGGGTTGAGCACACCTTTGTGGCCCAGCCGCGGCATGGCTGAGCAGGCGTTGAAGGCTTTGGCGTTGTAGATCTTCTCGTAGGTGTACTTGACGATCGCATCGCTTTGGCCGCGCAGCTTGCCATAGTGCAGCAGCGAGGGGCCGAGGTTGCCGTAAGCCGCCTCCTTGGCCTCGCCCTGGTGGCAGGCGTAGCAGTTGCCGCCGCGCACCGCGTTTGGGTTGCTCGGCATGAAACTGCCGATGCGCATCGCGAAACCGTCGTTGAACACCTTGGCACCGGCCTTCCAGTCGCCCATGAGCTTGCCGTCGGCCGGGTAGACGATGTTCTTTGCCTCCCGGGCCTGGATGGCCTTGGCGACCGCCTCGGGCGGGTTGGCGCGATATTGGCTGCATGCCTTCTGCGTCTCGTCTTGTTCGAGCCGGCTGAGGTCCTGCCCGGGGCCGGGCGCGAAACTGGCTTTGAAGAAGGCATCGGCCTTGGCGTTGAGGTCGGCGCTGCCGTCGGTGGAAGCACAGCCTGCGACAGCGGCGGCGGTGATCACGCCCAGCGCGCTGAGGATACGAATGTTCGAATGCATGGAAAAACGCTCGCTTTCACAAATTCATGGAAGTCTCGAAGGCGGCCGGGCTCAGCGCCGCATGCCGGGGAGGTCCAGCTTGACGCCGTCGGCCTGATGCATGAGGAAGGCGATCAGCGCGACGGTGCGGGGCGATCCCATGTCGATGTCGGGCAGGCGCATCTGCCAATGGCAGTCCCACATGCGGTGCTGCATGGTGCGCATCGCGTTGTGCGACACCCGATAGGTCGGCCAGGCGCCCATCACATCACGCGCCTGCTGCGGATCGAGGCCGTTGAACAAAGCCTGAAGCCGGATGCGCTTGCCGGTCTCGCCGTGGCAGGTGGCGCACGAGAAATCCAGCGGTCCAACATTGCGGAAGTAGTTGATTTCGCCAATCTTGATCGCCTCGCGCTCCTTTGGATGCGCGGTCGGCATCGACAACTTCATGCCGTCGGACTGGTAGGCCACATAGGCGACGATCTTCTCCCAATCGGTGTTCGACTCGTTCTTGGCTTCGTTGGCAAACCGATGCTTCTTGATTTCGGCCGGATCCTTGCCCTGCAAGGTGACCATGCAATGCAGCAGACGGGTTTCCAGGTCCTCGACGCGGTCGGTGTCGGGCATGTAGCGCGGCATCTGTGCATACGCGCCTTTGAGCACGCCCGGCCCCAGCCCGAAGTCGCATTTCTCGAGGCTGACGTTCTTGGGCCCAGCCGGGGTCTTGAACAGCTTCTCGCCCATGTCGATGATGAGCAGGCCGGGGTTGCCGTCCTTATCGGCCAAGGCCGCGCGGTAGGCCTGCACGGCCAGGTCGATTTTCTACGCGTAGGTGCCGGGCGCAAGCGCCGCCACCGCGCATGCCGCAGCGGTCAAGGTCAGAAATTTCATGGGGTGTCTCCTCGTCAAGTTTCGTGCGTTGGTGCTGCAGCCTTCCCGGGCCGGTGGTACCGACCGCGGACGGCCGCTGGCTTGATCTATCGCAAGTCGCTGCCTCGTGAGCATTGATCCGTGATAAACGACGAAACAAGCCGCGACCATGCTGGTTAGCCCTAGGGCAACTCTGGAGCGGCCCGTTCCGCGCCGGGCCGGGCGCCGTCCCGCGAACCGATTCAACGCCGCGATCGGCTGCCGCTGCTGCTTAGCCGAAGACGCCCTGCAGCCAGTCATCGATCGGCTGCGGGCGGTGGAGAAGAAAGCCCTGGAACGAGCCGCAGCCGGCCGCCCGCAGGAATTGCTGCTGCTCAGGCGTTTCCACGCCTTCGGCTACGACGTCGAGGTGCAACAAATGCGCCACGGCAATGATGCCCTCGACGAGTGCGGCGTCCTCGGGGTCTGCGGGCACGTCGCGAACGAAGCTGCGGTCGATCTTGAGTTCAGACAGCGGCAAGCGTTTGAGATACGCGAGGGACGAATAACCGGTTCCGAAGTCATCGAGGGAAAAGCGGATGCCCAGCGCGTGCAGTTCCCGCATGCGACCGGCCACCACATCGAACGAGTCGATCAGCACGCTCTCGGTCAGCTCGAGGGTCAGCCGGGACGGGTCTGCGCCCGACTGCTCGAGGATCTCGCGCACCTGTGCGATGAAGTCGTGCTCGAGGAATTGCCGTGCGCTGACGTTGACCGAAATCCGCAAGCTCCGGCCTGCACCCTGCAACGCCCGGATCGCCTCACAAGCCGAACGCAAAACCCTTGCACCAAGGGGCACGATGAGGCCGGTTTCTTCGGCGATCGGGATGAATTCGGCGGGCGACACCAGGCCACGGACCGGATGCCGCCAGCGCACCAGCGCTTCGGCGCCGCTCATCTTCCCCCCACCTTCAAACTGCGCTTGCACCCAGAGCTCGAATTGTCCAAGCCCCAAGGCTGCGCGCAGGTCTTGCTCCAGCTCGTAGCGATGCACCAAGCTCGCCTGCATCGCCGCCTCGAAGAAAGCCACGCGGTTGCGTCCCTCGGCCTTGGCACGGTACATCGCCATGTCTGCCGTGCGCATCACGTCGTCGATGTCCTCGACGTCTCGGCTCAACAGGCGCACGCCGATACTGGTCGCGAGCGTCAGTGACAAACCATCATGCCGAACCGGCTGCTCGATCGAGGCGCGTACTTTCTCCGCGACGTTCATCGCCTGCGCCGCTGCAGTCTCTGCCTCGCCAGCCAAGTCGCCCAACAAAACGACGAATTCATCGCCGCCAAGTCGCGCGACCGTGTCGCCTTCCCGCAGCAGCCCGCGTAGCCGCTGCGCCATTTCGACCAGCACCACATCCCCCAGCGAATGGCCGTAGACATCGTTGATGCGCTTGAACTGATCGAGGTCCAGAAACAGCACCGCTCCATGGCGGCCGCTGCGATGCACATGGGCCAGCGCCTGCTCCAATCGGTCGCGGAACAAGACGCGGTTGGGCAGCCCCGTGAGCGCATCGTGGTACGCGAGCCGCTCGATTTCGGCATCGGCGGCCTTTTCGTGCGTGACGTCCAGGCAATGCCCGACATAACCGATGAAGAGGCCATCGCTGTCGCGCCGGGGGCGTGCTTGCTCCAACACCCAGCGATAGTCGCCATCGGCATGGCGCAGCCGGTATTCGACGCGGTAGTCGCCCTGAACCCGCGCCGCCGCCTCGAAGGCCGCGCGCCACGCGAGCCGGTCCTCCGGATGCATGCCTTGCAACCAGCCGTCGCCTCGTTGTGCATCGAACGGCTGCCCCGTAAAGGCCAACCAAGGCTCGTTGAAGTAGTCTCGCGCGCCCTGAGCATCTGCGGTCCAGATCAGCGCCAGGCCGGCATTGGCCAGGGAACGGAAATGCTGTTCGCTGTCGGCCAGCGCCTTGCGCATCAGATAAGCTTCGGTCACGTCCCGAAACACCAAGACCGCGCCCTGGACGTCACCCCGCGCGTCGCGGATCGGCGCAGCGCTGTCGGCGACATGCCGCCGCTGACCGTCCGCCGTGATGAGCACCACATGGTTGGAGAGGCCCACGGTCCGCCCTTCGCGCATGGCCCGATAAACCGGGGGGG
This sequence comes from Tibeticola sp., assembly GCF_022759015.1. Classification (NCBI taxonomy): domain Bacteria; kingdom Pseudomonadati; phylum Pseudomonadota; class Betaproteobacteria; order Burkholderiales; family Comamonadaceae; genus Tibeticola; species Tibeticola sp. Next base: position 3,904 of record NZ_JAEMQB010000105.1, read on the forward strand.
CCACCGGAGCGCCGCTGGCCCCATCGACGAGCACCAGCACTTCCTCGATCGGCCGCCCTACCGCCGCGGCCAAGTCCCAACCACACAGCGACCGCGCCGCCGGATTGACCCCCGTGATGCGTCCCTGGGCGTCGGTCGCCACCAAGCCGTCCCCGATCGAGTCGAGCGTGATCGCCAGTTGATCTTCCTTGGCCTTCAAAGCCGCCTGCGCTTCTTCGACGGCCTGTGCCATGGCATTGAAGGCATCCCCAAGCTCGGCGATCTCACGCAAGCCGTCGACCGGCACCCGGGTGTCGTAGCGTCCCTGACGCACCGCCCGCACGGCCTGGGCCAGACGCTCGAGCGGTCGCCCCACGCCGCGCCACAACACCACGCCCAATACGAGGAGCACCAGCGGGATGACGATCATTTCAGCGGCGCGTTCTTCAAGCAGCCGCTGCAAACGCTCGGCGCGCGCTGGGGAATAGTCGAGCGCGACGTAGGCCAGCCCCCGGCCGCGGGCTTCGGATCCGGGACCTGCGGGCGCCAGACCGAAGCTCTGCGCCGCTTCCACCTGCAAGCCCGTCGCGTCGGCTCGGACCCGTGGCAGCCGTGCGCTCAGCGCCTCACCCACCCAGGCGCCGTCAAAACCGGGCCAAACCTCGTCGATCTTGCGACCCACCCAGGCCTGCCGATGCGCAGCGAGCACCCGACCGCTTGCATCGAGCAACACGACGGAATGCACCGCAGGGTCGGTCGCGAGCAGCGCCAGGTTCGACTCCACCAGCGATGGGGCCGTAGCCCAGCCCTGTTCGGCGTCGCGAGCCAGATCGGCCGCGTAGCCCGCCGCCGTGGATCGCGCGAAGTCCCGCAGGGACTCGTCGGAGCTGCGGATGGCGTTGAACAGTGTGGCCCCCAGCACGAGCAGCCACGCCAGCCCGAAGCCGAGCGGTAATGACCACTTCAGGGACCAGTTCCGTTTCAAGCGTGCCCCTCAAAGATCTTTGGGTAAAAACCGGTCGTCGATCAGCTGATCGAGCGCGGGCGCTCGCCGCAGTATGCCTGCTCTTCGCAACTCCCCCGCGACCCGCTGCGCCGAAGCGTACAAGGCTGGCGCCGGACCGCTGAGCCAGCGTCGGTTGCCCTCGACATCGAAGACCCGAATGCCCGCAAGCGCCGCGGCAACCTCTGCCTCGCTCAAGCCGAGCCGCTCCCCCATGCGCCGGCGCGCGTCGATGGGCTGCGCCTGCACATACTGGAGCGCGGAGAAATACGCCCGCGCCAAGGCCGTAAACCGCGCCTCCGTGCCCTCGAGTGCGGCCGAACGCGCCACCAGCACATCGACGATCAACCCCGGGAAACTGCGGCTGTCGATCAGCCGTCGCGCCCCCAAACGCTGGATCTGGGCGGCATAGGGCTCGAAGGTGATCAAGGCATCCACCTCGCCCTCTCGGTACGCGCTGAGGTGTTGGTCGGCGGTCATCTGAACCAGCTGGATTTCGGCGGGCGTGAGCTGTGCCGCGTCGAGCACTTGGCCCAACATCAGCGCTCCAGCTGCAGTCTGCTCGACCCCAATGCGTTTGCCCCGCAACTGCGCCAGCGTCGCGATCGGCGGACGGGCCAAGACCACATCCGCACCCGCGGACTCATCAAACACCCACAACACCCGGGCATCGACTCCGCCCTCGATCGCCACCAGGCATTCGTCGAGCGTCAGCGTTGCCGCGTCGATGTCGCCACTGGCCAGAGCCATCAGCGCCGTCGTATTCGATGGCAGTTCCACCAGCCGCACCCCGCGCGACGCATCGAGCAGGCCCAGCTCGCGGGCCAGCACCAAAGGTTCGTAGCCGATCCAGCGAATCACGCCCACGCGCGTGAGCGCCGGTGCCGGGCGACAGCCGGCCAGCATCCATGCCGCCAGCGAGCCGCCCGCCGCCACCATGACCCGGCGACGATCGAATTGCGATGGTTGCGGCGGCTGGGGGCTGGGAACCTTCGACATGGGAGACGGAAACCTCTGGATATGGCTTCAAGCATAGCAGGCCCAACGCGAAGGACTCAACGATGAAAACGCGAATCAACCGCCACAGGAGCTGCGCCCAACAAAATCGATCACATGGCCATCGGCATCAAAGCGGACTTGGCAGGCCTCGGCCAGGCGGGCGCGCAGACGCTCGCGCGCCCGCTGGATGCGCGACTTGGCCGCGCTCAGGCTCAAGCCGTGCTGCGCCGCGTACTCGGCCTGGGGCATGCCCTCGAGGTCGCAGCGCGTGAGCACATCGCGGTCGGCCTCGCTGAGTTCGGACAGCACGCGCGGCAGACACGCGGTGAGCAAGTCGACGGCCGGAGGCTCGTCCGCCTCCGACACCAAGTTGTCGGGCAACTCCACGGTGTCGCGGGCCACGCGCAGGCTGTCGGCGAGCATGTTGCGCGCCACCTCGAACAGCCAGGCGCGGGCGTTGTGGATGTCGCAAAACCGCTGGCCCTGCCGCAGCGCCTTGATGAACAGTTCCTGCATCAGATCGTCGGCGTCGGCCGGCTCGCGCACCCGCGCGCGCAGCCAGCGGCGCAATTCGGACTCATGCGTGGTCCAGGCCCGCATGATGCAGTTCGGTGTGGGCGCCGCGGGCGGCGGCTCGATCAGAGGAGCAGCGGTTTCGGTCATGGTTCAGGCCTCGAGCGCCAGGCGCTTCATTTTCTCCCAGAGCGTCTTGCGGCTGATGCCCAACAGCTCCGCGGTCTTGCCGATGGAACCCTGGCAGTGCGCAAGCGCTCGCCGGATGTGCGCGCGCTCGGTCTCGGCGACCATCGCGTGCAGCGGGAGGATCTCGTCACCCACCGTGGCATCGGCGCCGTCCCGGTCGGTGCCGGCGTGCATGGCCGACGCCGGCAAAGGTTCGTCGAGAATCCCCGCTTCACTGAGGATCACCGCCTGCTCCAGGTAGGCGCGCAGCTCTCGCACGTTGCCGCCCCAATGCCGGGCGAGCAAGTCCCGCATGAACGACTCGGAGACAGCGATCGGGTGCCCCTGCTCCGCTGCGAACTCTTCGAGGAAGCGCTGCGTCAGCCAGCGGATGTCCTCCGGGCGCTCGCGCAGCGGCGGCAGCGTGATGCGAAACACCGCCAGCCGGTAAAACAGGTCCTCGCGGAACGTGCCCGCACGCATTTCCGCCTGCAAGTCGCGGTTGGTGGCCGCGACGATGCGAAATTGGCTGTGGGTCGCGCGCTCCGCGCCCACGCGAAAAAAAGCCCGTTCCTGCAGCGCGCGCAGCAGTTTGGCCTGCATGGGCAGCGGCAATTCACCGACTTCGTCGAGAAACAGCGTGCCATGGTCGGCCCGCTCGAGATAGCCGCGGTGCGTGCGTTGCGCGCCGGTGAAAGCGCCCTTTTCGTAGCCGAAGAATTCGGACTCGAGCAGGTTCTCGGGGATGGCCGCGCAATTGACGGCGACAAACTCGCCCTTGTCGGGGCGCTCGTCGAGTGCATGGATCAACTTGGCCGCCACTTCCTTGCCCACCCCCGATTCGCCGTCGAGCAGCACCGACACCTTTTGCGGCGCGACTTTTCGGATCATGCGCTCGACATGCCGCATCGCGGGCGAAATGCCCAGCACCGCAGCCTCGGCCGCCGCGGCAGGCGCATCGACGGCCTCGTGCACGAGTTGCACCAGCCGCTCGACATCAAAAGGCTTGGTCATGAATTCCCGGGCCCCGGCCCGCACCGCCTGCACCGCGGCATCCACACTGCCATAGCCGGTCAAGAAAAACCACGGCAAGGCCCGCACCCGCGCCGGCAGCGCCACGAACCATTCGGTGGCCAAGCCGTCGGGCAGGCGCACGTCACTGATGACCGCGCGCACGCCGGGCAAGCCCTCGCGCACGGCAGCCTGCGCCGCCGCGAGTGTGCGGTACCAAACCACCTCGAGCGCCTCGAGCTCGAAGCGCTGAACCAAGGATTCGCCCATGATGAGGTCATCTTCAATCAAGAGCAGGCGGGGTGGCATGGCGCGTTTCTCCACGGGTCAGTCGATTTCACGGTTGGGCAGCCAGAAGACCAGTCGGGTCCCGTCGCGATAGTCCGGGTCGAGGGTGAAGCCGCCGCGGTGGTGATTGGCGATCTGCTGGCAGACCCAGATGCCAAATCCCCGCGGATCGTCGCCACCTTCCTGGGCCAGTGTGGCGGCAAAACGCTGCGGGTCGAGCGCGGTGCCGGAGTTCGTGACGCAAAAGCGAACCTGTTCGGCATCGGCGAGCAACTGCACGGCCACCCGCCCGCCAGGCCCGGCCGCCTTGATCGCATTGAGCAGCATGTTGAGCATGGCCTGGCGGACCGGCGCCGAAGGCACGCGCAGAGCCGACTCGACCTCCGAGCGGGCGGAAAGCGACACGCCCTGTGCCTGCGCTGCCGGCTGCGCCAGGGTCAGCACATCATCAAAATCGGACGGTTCGAGCGGCCGATCCTGCACGCGCGCCTGTGGCAGCAGAGCCGCCACCGTGGTGCGTATCTGCATCAGGCCGTGCTCGATCACATCGAGCGCGCGTTCGCGCGCCTGCGGTGCATCGCCATGCAACCGCAGCGTGCGGATGGCGGTCAACAAGCCCGCCAGCGGATTGTTGATTTCATGGGCCACGGCCGCCGTCATCCGTCCCACCGCGGCCAGCCGCTCGGCCGACAGCGCCCGCTGCTCGGCGCGGCGGCGCTCTTCCCACGCCGACTGCAGGCTGTGCAAGGCCCGCGCGATGCGCTGCAACTCCGGATCGTCGGTATGCGGAACCGGCTGGGCGGTGATGGCTGCGGCGGGCTCCATCGCATGGATGAAGCGGGCGAGCCCTGCCACCGGCGCCGTCATCCGCCGACCGAGCCACCAGCCGGCCGGGATCAGCAAGACCACGGCGAGCCCCATGCCAATCAGGGCGGGCCGCGCGAGCTGCGCCCACTTCGGCGCAAACACCGGCGCATCCACGTCCATGAGGACGAAACCCAGCAACTGACCATCCTCGCTGCTGATCGGGTCGAGCAGCATGATGCCGCCGTCGGCCTGCTCGATGCGCTGGCGTTGCTGAATTTCCTCGGCCGTCAGCAGTGGCTGCCCGTGCAGCGTCTCGCCCAGGAGCTGCCGCCCGGTTTCCAGCACCGCCGGATTGGCGGCGGCAAACACCCGCCCCTGGGCGTCGAGCACGGCCACGCGCGCGCGCAAACGGTCGGCCCCGGGCAACAGCGCCGCCGTGTCGCGCAGCAAGGAAAACACGCGCCAGGTGTCATCCGCTGCCAGCAGAGGCCGCGCCTGCGCGACCAGCAAGACCATGGCGCGGTCCAGCGTCGCCAGCGTCTGTGCCCGGGCATCGCGGGCGGACAGCCGCGCGCCGACCGCCGTCACGAACAAGGCGGTGATCAGCACCGCAAGCGCCAGACCCAGCGGAATCTGGACTCGGTACGGGAGACGCAGTCGCTTCACGCTGGACCCGGGTGTCACTCAGGCGCGCACGCCACTGCCCGGGACGCTGAGCGCCAGGCGGCGAATACTCTCGAACAGCGCCGGCTCACCCGCCTCGAAGCCGCTGAGGTTGAGCGCCTCGAGCAAGGAACGCCCTTCACCGTCCTGCGGCATCGCCAGCAACACGGCTTTCAAAGGGCCAAGCGCCGGGTGCATTTCTTCGCGCAACGCAACGATCGGCGGGAAGCCAAAGGGCGCGGAACGCCAGACGATTTCGGTCTCGCGCGCGGCGGTCATGTGCTGGGCGCGCATGGTGTCCCAGACATAGCCATCGATGCTGCCCGCGTCGGCAAGGTGCGCGGCCACCGCTTCGGCGACGTTGCGGTGGCCGTGGGCAAAAAAAGCCCGCCGCAAGTCCCGCGCGGCCAGGCCGGCCAAAGCCAACTGCGACTGCGCCACGAGCCAGCCGGAATTGGACAACGGGTCGGAATAAGCCAAAACCTTCCCGCGCAGATCAACCCAGCCCTCGATGCGGCGGCCGCCCGACGCGGGGCGAATCAGATACGCCTGGTAGGTCGGTGCACCCAGGTACTGAGGGACGGCGATCAGCGACAACTCGGACTGCCAGCGCACATAGGGGTAGCCGCAGATCCACGCGGCGTCGAGCTGGCGGCCAAACAGCAGGTCCAGCACCGACTGGTATGACTCCCGCGCCACAAAGCGCACATCGACATCGAGCCGCTCGCTCAGGTATCGGCTCCAGCGCGCGAGAAAAGCGCTCTGGTCGGCCAGGATCACGGAGGTCAGGCCGACGCGCAACACATCGCGGGCCGGCACCGCGGCTTGGGCCCAGGGCGCGGCCAGAGCAGAGCCCAGCAGCGCCAGGCAGCGTCGTCGCGGCGCATCGACCATCTTGTCTCCTTGATGTGGTTCCGTTACTTGAAAGTAACGCGTTTTTAGAAGCCATGTTACCAAATCCGGACGGATCACCGGCAAGATGGTCATAAGCGCTTGCTAAATCGCAATCGCTCTTTTGGCACGGTCGTTGCAAGAGACAAGTGGGAATTCATCCCATGCTGCGCCTCGAGCGCAGGTTCAACGACCCAAGACAGGAGACCCCATGGAAGATGTCAAGCTCAGCCGTCGCTTCTTTTTGAAGTCGACGGGCAGCGCCGCCGCCGTCGCTGGCTCGGTGGTCATCCCCCTCCAAAGCGCAAATGCAGCGCCGTCCGCGGCTGCGGCCATCAGTTCCACTGCCCTTCCCTACCCGAAGAAGGTAGCGGGCAAGGCCAGCGCGATGCCGGTGAACCAGCCGGTCAACTTCAACTACCCCGACGAGAGTTCGCCTTGCTATGCCATCCGCATGGGCAACCCGGTGCCCGGTGGTGTGGGCCCCAACCGCGACATCGTGGCCTACAGCGCCATGTGCACGCACATGGGCTGCCCGGTGACCTACGACGGCGGCAGCCGCACCTTCAAGTGCGGTTGTCACTTCTCCATCTTCGACCCCGAAAACCACGGCCAGATGGTCTGCGGCCAGGCTACGGAAAACCTGCCCAGCATCAAGCTCGAGTACGACGCCGCAACCGACACGGTGCATGCCGTCGGCGTCGATGGCCTGATCTACGGCCGCCAGTCCAACGTTCTGTAAGAGGAGGCCCACCATGTCCCAAACCATCAATGACCGCATCGCCCTGCCTCCGAAGGACGCGCAAAAGACCAACATGACCTGCCACTTCTGTATCGTGGGCTGCGGCTACCACGTGTACAAGTGGGACGCGAACCGCGAAGGGGGTCGAGCGGCAAGCGAAAACGCGCTCGGGGTTGATTTCACCCAGCAGGTGCCGCCGATGGCCATCACCATGACGCGGGCGATGACCAACACCATCACCGACAAAGCGGGCAAGCGCTGGAACATCATGATCGTTCCCGACAAGGAATGCGTCGTGAACAACGGCCTCTCAAGCACCCGCGGCGGCAAGATGGCCAGCTACATGTACGCGCATGATGGCATTGGCCGCGAGCGCCTCAAAACCCCACGCATCTTCAAAGGCGACCAGTGGTTCGACACCGGCTGGGATGAGGCCTTGGCCATCTACGCAGGCCTGACCAAGAAGATTTTGGACAACGACGGCCGGAGCGGCATCATGTTCGACTGCTTCGACCATGGCGGCGCAGGCGGTGGGTTCGAGAACACCTGGGGCACGGGCAAGCTGATGTTCAGCGCCATCCAAACCCCGATGGTGCGCATCCACAACCGGCCGGCCTACAACTCGGAGTGCCACGCCACGCGCGAAATGGGCATCGGCGAGCTCAACAACAGCTACGAGGATGCGCAGGTGGCCGACTGTATTCTGTGCACCGGCGCCAACCCCTATGAAACGCAGTCCAACTACTTCCTCAACCACTGGGTGCCGAACCTGACCGGCGCGACGGTGGACAAGAAGAAGAAATGGTTCCCCGGTGAGAGCGCCGCAGCCGCCAAACTGATCGTCGTCGATCCGCGCCGCACCGCGACGGTGGCGATCGCCGAGCAAGTGGCGGGCAAAGACAACGTCTTGCACCTGGCCATCAACCCCGGGACCGACACGGCGCTGTTCAACACGCTGTTCACCTACGTCGTGCAGCAGGGCTGGATCGACAAAGACTTCATCGCCAAGCACACGGTGGGCTTCGAGGATGCAGTCAAGACCAACCGCATGAGCCTGGAAGAAGGCGCCAAGATCACGGGGCTGACCGTCGAGCAGATCAAGAAGGCGGCCGAGTGGGCCTACAAGCCGAAGGCTTCAGGCCACCGCCCGCGCACCTTCCACCCGTACGAAAAAGGCATCATCTGGGGCAACGACAACTACGTCATCCAAAGCGCGCTGGTGAGCCTGGTGATCGCCACGCACAACGTCGGACGTCGCGGCACCGGCGTGTGCCGTCTGGGCGGCCACCAGGAAGGCTACACCCGTCCGCCCTACCCCGGTGACCACAAGATTTACATTGACCAGGAGGTCATCAAAGGCAACGGCCTGATGTACACGCTCTGGGGCACCAACCCGTTCCAGACCACACTCAACGCCGAGCAGCACCGCATCGCCTTGCGCAAGCGCGCACAGATCGTCAACGAGGCCATGGCCCGCGCCCGCGGCGCGTCGGTATCCCAGCTCGTCGACATCATTTACAACGCCTGCAAGTACCAAGGCGGCTTGTTCGTCGCGGCGATGAACCTCTACCCGACGACCATCTCGGACGACTGCCACCTGATGTTCCCCGCGGCACATCCGGGCGAAATGAATCTGACCTCGATGAACGGCGAACGCCGCATTCGCTTGTCGGAAAAATTCATGGACCCACCCGGCACGGCCAAACCCGACTGCCTGATCGCCGCCGACATCGCGAACACGCTCAAGGCGATGTACCAGAAAGAGGGCAACGCGGCCATGGCCAAGCGCTTCGAAGGCTTCGACTGGAAGACCGAAGAAGACGCCTTCAATGACGGCTTCCGCCGCGCCGGTCGGCCTGGCGTGGGCCCCATCGACAGCCAAGGCGGCGACACCGGGTATCTCGCGACCTATGCGCTGCTGCGCAAGGCGGGCAACAACGGGGTGCAACTGCCGATCAAGGAAGTCAAGGGCGACAAGCTCATCGGCACCGAGATGGTCTATGCGGACAACAAGTTCGACACCAAGGACGGCAAGGCCCACTTCAAGCCCGCCCCTTGGAACGGCCTGCCGGCCATCGTCGAAGAGCAAAAGCGCAAGCACAAGTTCTGGATCAACAGCGGCCGCGCCAACGAAGTCTGGCAAACCGCTTACCACGACCAATACAACAGCTTCGTGCGCGACCGCATTCCAACGGCCTTCATCGAGATGAACCCCGAAGACGCAAAGGCGCTGGGCGTGCAAGGCGGCGATGTCGTCGAGGTCTACAACGACTACGGCAGCACCTATGCCATGGCCTACCCGATCAAGTCGCTCAAGCCCGGGCAGACCTTCATGCTGTTTGGCTACATCAAGGGCGTGCACGGCGACGTGGTCACGCCCTGGGTGGACCGCAACGTGGTGCCCTATTACAAGGGCACCTGGGGCAGCATCCGCCGCGTGGGCACGGTGGATGAGTACCGCGCGACGATTTCCTTCAAGGATCGCCGCTACGCCTGAGCGTCAGGGCATCGAAAGGGCAGCTTCGGCTGCCCTTTTTTTGCCCGCACCCCGAGAAGGAAAGCCCCATGATTCCGCGCAGACTCACCCGCTTCAAGCCCACGCCCCCAGCGGCCGCTCAGTCACCCGCCCTGGTGACCGACCCGGCCGAGGCCGCGCTGCAGCTCATCATCGCGCGCCACAACACCTCGCCGCGCCGCCTCATCGAGCCCGGCCCGAACGAAGCGGAGCTGCAAGCCCTGTGGGAAGCCGCTGCGGCTGCACCCGACCATGGACAGCTCACGCCTTGGCGCTTTGTTTGCGTGCCTGCGCATCGCCGCTCGGACCTCGGCGATGCGTTCGCGCAGGCCCTGGTCGAGCGCGACCCCGGGGCCACCCCCGAACAAATCGAAGCGGCGCGCGAAAAAGCCAACCGCGCCCCCTTGCTGATACTCGCCGTGGCCGACCTGCGGCCCGCCGAGCCCGACATTGCCGCCGCCGAACGCCTGGTTTCGCTCGGCTGCGCGATTCAAAACCTCCTGCTGACCGCCCAGGCCATGGGCTATGGCAGCGGGCTCACCAGCGGTCAGGCCATGGGCTCAAAGGCGCTGCGCCGCCTGTTTGGCCTGGTCGACGGGGAAGAAGCGATCTGCTTCATCAACGTCGGGACCGTCAGCCGCGAAAAGCCGCCGCGCACGCGACCGGAGCCGACGCGCTTCGTGCGCAGCCTGTGACACGCTGCATTCCGAACAAAAACCCTGAAACCCCGGCGCGAAACGGCCGGGGTTTGCTCATATTTCAGGAGTTTTTCGTCTGCACCAGGTCGCGGATCTGCTGCAGCGCGGCGGGGTCGTCCATGGTGGTGAGGTCGCCGGTGTCGCGCGATTCGCAGACGGCCTGGATGGCGCGGCGCAGCACTTTGCCGCTGCGGGTCTTGGGCAGCACGGTGACGAAACGCACCCGCGCGGGCCGAGCGACGGCACCGAGGTCCCGGTCGACCAGCTTCATGATCTCGCCTTCGAGCCGCAGTTCGGCCTGCGTGTCTCCCAGGCAGCTTGCGTCCTTGAGCACGGCGAATGCCATCGCCACCTGTCCCTTGAGCGCGTCGGCCACGCCGACCACCGCCACCTCGGCCACGTTGGGGTGGCCCGCGATGCTCTCCTCGATCTCACGGGTACCCAGCCGGTGGCCGGCGACGTTGATGACGTCATCGGTCCGGCCGAGGATGAAGTAGTACCCATCCTCGTCGCGGATGCCCCAGTCGAAGGTCGAATAGACCATGCGGCCGGGCACGCTCTTCCAGTAGGTGTTGACGAAGCGTGCATCGTCGCGCCAGACGGTTTGCATGCAGCCCGGCGGCAGCGGACCTTCGATGGCGACCACGCCCTTCTGGTTCGCACCGGTGAGCTCTGCGCCGGTCTGGTCGTCGAGCAGTTTGACGTTGTAGCCGTAGACAGGCTTGCCGGGCGAGCCGAACTTCGGCGCCGCCTCGTCCACGCCTTTGCAAATCGCCAGAATCGGCCAGCCGGTTTCGGTCTGCCAATAGTTGTCGATGATGGGTTTGCCCAGGCCTTCGCTGATCCATTGCGCGGTGGGCTCGTCGAGTGGCTCGCCGGCGAGGAACAGTGCGCGCAGGCTGGAGAGGTCGTACTTCTTGAGCAAGGCCGGGTCCTGCTTTTTGAGCACGCGGATCGCCGTCGGTGCGCTGAACATGACGGTGACCTTGTATTTCTCCACCAGGCTCCACCAGATGCCGCCGTCGGGCCGGATCGGCAGCCCCTCGTACATGATGGTCGCCATGCCCGCAATCAGCGGCCCATAGATGATGTAGCTGTGACCGACCACCCAGCCGATGTCGCTGGTGGAGAAATACGTCTCGCCGGGCTTACCGCAATAGATGTATTCCATCGAAGCCGCCAGCGCGAACGCATAGCCGCCGGTGTCGCGCTGCACGCCTTTGGGCTTGCCCGTCGTGCCGCTGGTGTAGAGCGTGTAGCTCGGATGCGTGGCGTCCACCCAGACGCAGGGCACTTGCGCGTGCAGGTGCTGCTCGCGCAGCGGCGCCCACAGTCGATCCCGCCCTTCGACGAGCGGCAGCGGTGCCAAGCCCCGGTCCACCAACAGCACCGACTCGGGCTTGTGCGTCGATTGCGCGATGGCCTCGTCGAGCAGCGGCTTGTAGGCAATCGCCTTGCCGCCCCGCGAGCCGGCATCGGCACTGACGATCACGCGCGGCTCGGCATCCTCGATGCGCGAAGCCAGCGCCCCCGATGCGAAGCCCCCAAACACCACCGAGTGGATCGCGCCGATGCGCACGCACGCCAGCATCGCAAACGCCGCCTCGGGGATCATGGGCATGTAAATCAAAACCCGGTCGCCTTTTTGCACGCCCAGGCTTTGCAGCACGGCAGCCATGCGCTGCACTTCGGCATGCAGTTCGGCGAAGCTGTAGACACGCTCCTGATCGGTTTCGGTGGAGACCCAGATCAGGGCGTTTTGCCCAGCGCGCTGCGCCAGGTGCCGATCCACCGCGTTGTGGCACAGGTTCGTCTGCCCGCCCGGAAACCAGCGCGCGAACGGCGGGTTGCTGTAGTCGCAAATCACGTCCGGCGGCCGATGCCAGTCGATGCGGCGGGCCTCTTCGGCCCAGAATACGTCGCGCTCTTCGATGGAACGGCGATAAAACTCGGCGTAATTGGACATATCGGGGTCTCCTCGGGTCTCGACGGGCAGGGGGCTGCGGACGCAGCGAACCATGCCACGCCCGCAAAATTCATAATTATGGCTAGCGGGCTTGCGACAAGCTGACGCTCGCCGCGCAGCGGTTCAGCGGATCAGGCTCTGCACCGCTTTGAACTGGGGGTGTTCGGCGCTCCGCAGTCCTTCGAACGCAACCATTTCGGTCGTCACCAGCTCCACCCCAGCACTCGCGAGCCGATCAAATGCCGCATCGCGGTCGCTGAGGCGGCGAGAGCCGCACGCATCCGTCACCACCCAGACATCGAATTCCTCGTCCAGCAGTTCGAGCGCGGTCTGCAACACGCAGACATGCGCCTCGCAGCCGGCGAGCAGTATGGTTTCCCGCGGCGAGCGCGCCTCACCTTCGCCCGCGGCGTCCCGTCTGAGATGCCTTGGAAGGCTGCGCGCGTTCCCCTGCGGCGCGCGTTGTGGCGGGCGCAGCCAATCGCCCAGCCCCTCCGCCACGGCACTGAATGTCATCTTCGGCAGGACCTTGCGGCAAAGGCCGCGCAGCGGGGCGGCGAGTTCACCGAGGCGCTCGGGGTTCTGTTCCGTGCCCCAAATGGGCACCTCCAACACGGCCGCGATCTTCGCGAGGCGCTGCGCCTGCGCCAGCACCGCCTCACCCTCATGAATCGCCGACATCAAACGCGGCTGATAGTCGATCAGCACCAACTGCATTTCGCTCGAATCGAGAAGCATCGGGGCATCCTTTCTGCTGGAACCAAGGGCTAACGAAGAGCCGATTGTCGCGGTTGTCGCCGTCCGCGGTCAGGCCCATTCGAAGCGATTCGAAACGCCCACCAAGGCACGTACACTGGAGCGGCCGCCAGCCCGGCGGCTTTCAGCCCGAGCCCCAACCATGTTCCCTGAATACCGCGACCTCATCACCCGCCTCAAAACCACCGACCATCATTTCGCCCGGCTGTTCGACAAACACAACGAGCTCGACCAAAAGATCCGCAACATGGAATCCCACATCGAGCCCGCCAGTCCCACCGAGATCGAAACGCTCAAGAAGGAAAAGCTGCTGCTGAAGGACCAGCTCTACGCGATCCTGAAGAAAGCCAGCGAAGCTGCGCGCTAAGGCAACGCCGAATCAGTCTCCATGATGGCGCCCGAGCGGGGTGGCATCCAGGCTATTTCCCGACGCCGCTTCGGTGCCCACCGCGCGCGGCTGGCCGGCTCGCTGCTCGCGAGGCTAGCTGATTTGCGGCACCTGAACCGGCAGGTTGATGCGCACGCACGTGCCACTGCCCGGCGCACTGAAGACCTGGAGTGAGCCGCCCAAAGCAGCCGCTCGCTCGCGCATCCCGAGCAGGCCACGCCCGCCGGGCTGTCCTCTCCTTTGCTTGAACCCGCGGCCGTCGTCACGTACGTCGATGGTCAGCGTTCCGCTCTCGGGGCGAAGGTTCGTGCGAACCGTGATGGTGCTTGCCTGCGCGTGACGCATCGCGTTGCAGATCGCTTCCTGGACAATGCGCAAGACTTCATGCGCCTCCCGGCCACCCATCTGTTCGAGCGCATCGAGCTCCTGCAGATCCCAGACCAGATCCATGCCGTTGCGGCTGAACGCCGCCTCCAAGCGATAGCGCAGGTTGCCCAAAGCCTGGGCGAGAGACTGTCCCTGGTCGTAAATTTCGTCAACCAGCATCTTCACGCCCAGCATCACCTCTTCCAGCCCCTGCATCATGGCCTTTTGACGCGCATCGTTGGGGTCGAGCGACGCCAGCAACTGAGTCAACTGCGACCCGACCCCATCGTGCAGTTCCCGGGCGATGCGCTGTCGCTCATCCGCGAGAACGGCCTCGATAGCCGGCTCGAGCCCGCTCGAGCCGATCGAAACCTGTCGCCAGCCCAAGACCGAATCCCGCCCCGCCGGCAAGTCCCCGATCGCCAACGGCCCCTTGGCCGCGATCCAGACCAGCAACAGATACAGCGCAAAGGCAAAGTGCACCATCGTGGGCGTCAGCAGCCCGATCGGCGCGCGAAAAGCGTCTTCCACGAAGATCGCCAGCGCCAACACCCCAGCCCCGAGCGCCAGCCAAGCCCGGGTCGTGTCGGCTCGACGGGCGGCGCGCCAAAGCCCCCAGACCACGAGTCCGCCCGAGGTGGCGTTGACCACGAACCACGCCCACCACCACGCACCCTCGCTGAGGCTCCCCAGCGCGCCGTCCTTCGCCGACCAGAGCAGCAGACCGAAAGCCACCGCCTGTGCGCCGCCCCAGAGCCCGAGCAGGCCGCCGCCCTCCGGTCGCGCTGCCGCAAGCAGCAAGGCCCCGACGCCGCTGAGCACCAGTTGATAGAGCAGCGCACGAGCGGGCAGCAGAGCCTGGGCATCGAACTTCAGACCGAAGGCTGCCATGGGCTGCGTCAACCAGAGGAACGCCACCCAGGCGAGGCACAGCCAGAGCATAGGCCGGTCCACCGCGCGGGCGCCCCCCCGCCAGAGGCTCCACGCGGACCAAGCCGCAGCGCCCAACGCGAGTGCCATCGACGCGCCCATCAGCATCCGAATGAGAAGGATGTGAACCGCCGTATTCATTGCACACCCCGTGCGCGAAAGCTCGCCAACGCACAGCCTTGATGCCGCTTGGCGCACTTTCCGTTGAAGCGGAAACCAACGTGCGCCGTCAAAGCAGTCCGCGCCGAGTGGCCTGGCTGACCGCTTGAGCGCGTGTGTGCACACCCAACTTCTGGTAGACGTTGCGCAGATGGGTGTTGACGGTCTGGACGCTGATGTCGAGCCGGCCAGCGATCTCGGCGCTCGTATGGCCGGCAGCGATCAGCTTGAGCACATGCCGCTCGCGCTGGGAAATCCCCTCGCTTTCGGCGGCTGGCGGGCGGTTACGCTCGAGCCGTTCCCCGCGATCGGCGCCATCGAAGCGCGCGAGCAGCCGCCGCGCCAGGTTTGGCGTGATCGACGCACCGCCATTGACCACCTGCAGCACGGCCTGCGGAAAATTGCCAAACCATGAGTGCTTGACGAGGTAACCCGTCGCACCCAATTCGAACGCATGCAGGGCGTGGTGCACATCCTCCATGGACGAGACGACAACGGCCTCTGCCATGGGGCGCACGGACTTGAGGTAGCGAATGAGATCGAACCCCGTGCCGTCGCCCAGATGGAGGTCGACCAGCATGACGTCGTGTTCTTTCTGGTCGATCAGCCGCTTGCCTTCCTTGTAGCCATCGGCCTGGCCGATCAGGTCGATGCGCTCGTCGGCCAGCAGTTCCTGAGCGATCACCCGGCGGATGTGCGGGTCGTCATCGATCAACAGAACACGCACGGGTCGGTCCGGCTGCCCCACCAAAAAGTCCGGCCAGAGCGGCTTGGGCACGGCTACGGCCACCGGGGCCATCGCACGGACCAAATCGTCCGATGCGCTCGCGGCAGCCTTGCTGCGGGTTGTCGTTTTTCCCAACATGACGATCCTCCATCCTTCAGTCGACGACCCTCAACGGGTACGAGTCGACACATTAGTCCCACTTTGGATGCATGGGTGCGACAAATTTCACGTCCGTACTTATCGTTACACCTGAAACATCGACGACCTACCGAAATTGAAATCGGCAATTTCGCGAAAACCATAGCAACATCGGCTGTGTTGACGCGGGTGTTGGGCCGATATAGCGGGTCAGTAGGTAGGCGATGCCCACCAAGCCTCGGTAGTCGATGCAGGCGATGGTCGGCGCGGGCTCGCAGCCAGACACTGCATCCCAGGTTGATGAGCCGAGCGCCTTCCCGGGGTTACCCCCGATGACGCAAGGTTCATTGACCTGAAGGTCGGGATGGTCTGGATCAGCCAGGGCATCCCGGGATAGGCACTACTTGACCCCTTGAAGGAACCATCATGAAAGCACTTTCCATCATCGCCCTCGCCGCTCTTTCAGCCGCCGCTGCACACGCATCGCCGCCCCCGCCGCCGCCCTCTTCGTCGGGCCCGGCGATCGTGATCAATGGCAACTCGGCGCAAAGCGTCACGTCCATGTTCAGCGCGTTCCGCAACAACTCCAATGGAAGCGACAGCGGCGCATACCAGAACGTGTCGAGCAACGCGGGTAACGTGACCATCAACGGCAACTCGACCCAAGGCACCAGCGCCGGCGGCTCGGATGTCGCGAACCACTCGACCGGCAGCAACAGCTATGCGAGCCAGAACCTGTCGAGCAACGTGGGCAATGTGACCATCAACGGAAACTCCACGCAAACGACCGGCCTGATGATGAGCTATGTGGCCAACTGGTCGACCGGCAAGAACTCGATGGCGGTTCAGAACCTCGCCAGCAACAACGGCTGCGTGACGTGTAACGCCACCTCCTCCAGCGGCCACGGTGGCGGCCATCACGACTGAGTCGATCCCAGCCTCGGCCGACGCGCGGCATGCGCGTGGGCCGAGGCTTTTCGCCGTTTAGGCCCCACCCAACATGCCTTGGAGGTCATCATGAAGCTGCTTTTGAACGGACTTGGGTTTCTGCTCTGCGTCGGGGCTGGTAGCGCGGCCTTCGCGGCCCCCGGGGAGGATCCGCTGCCCCTGACCGGCCCCGTCGGCCACCCGACGATGCTGACGCCGCCACCGCCGGCTTCTGGTCAGATCGACGGCAACCCCGAAATGCCCGCCTGGATCAAAGCGAAGGTGGCCCGGTACGAAGCCAAAGCCTTCTCGGCAACCGCCGACGACGGCAGCATTTACACCGACAACACCGTCGTCGCGACCTCTCAAGCCCAGGGCTTTACCAAGACCTGCGTGCAGGAAGTGGGCAGCGTCACGAGTTCACTGGGGCCCCAAGGCAGTGCCAAGACGAGCACTGGATCGCAGCAACAAATCGTGGTGCTCCGAGGCGACCTGGTGAACATTTGCCGCTGAGTCACGCACTCAAGGCTGAGGCGTAGCTGACGCAGAAAAACCCAAAGACGAAAACGAGGAGAACGCCATGACAGCCACCACCGCCCCCCGGAGCCGCGGGTCCTTGTTCGCCAGTCTGGCGCGCGCCTTGGGGACAGCGAGCCTGGCCGTCTGGATCGGTGGCTGCAGCACGCCGATGAATGTGCGCGACGATGCGGTCTACCAGTCGTATGGATCGGCAGCGAACCGGCCCGCGAACAAACCGGTGCGCTCGATTTCGTCGTTTTCGGACTCGCTGATGTGCATGGATCGCTTGTTCCGCGAAGCGCAGGTTCCGACGACCCTCATCACGAGCAAGTGGATTCCCGACTATTCGAACCGCGTGCCGGTCGCGACCAAGGAAATGATCGTCACCGCACTCTCGCAGATGTCGCGCACCAGCAACGCGTTCCGCTATGTCGACTATGAGGTGGACATTGCGCGCCAGGACACGGTCCAGAACCTCACGGCGATCCTGCTCGGAATCAACCAGATGCAGCTGCAGCGACCGGCGCTGTATGTCTCGGGCGGCGTGGCATTCGTCGACCAAAACGTGCTGAACAACCGCTTCAATGTCGGCACATCGGCCTCGCGGCTTGAGACCGGATACAGCCAAAACAAGAACGCGACCATCATCGGCCTCGAACTACACCTCGGCGACTTTCGCACGCGCACGCTGATTCCGGGCCTGGATTCGGCCAATGAAGTCGTCATCGGCACCGGCGGGCAAGGACTGGACCTGGCCGGACGCATCAGCACCTATGGATGGAACTTCAACGTCGGGCGCGACTACACCCAAGGCTCGGGCGCGGCGATCCGCACCCTGGTCGAACTCGCCATGATCGAGCTCGCTGGCAAATGGGCGCGCGTGCCCTACTGGCAGTGCCTCACCCTCGACCAGGCACACCCCGACTTCCAGCGGCAACTTCGTGACTGGTACGACGAGGGCGACGTCGGCATCCGCCATGGCCTGATTCGACAGTCGCTGATCAGCCATGGCTACTTGGGGCCCGACAAAGCCAATGTGCCGCTCAACGATCCGGATTTCCGCGCCGCGCTGGCTCGCTTTCAAGCCGATCAAGGCATGGTCGTGACGGGATCGATTGATTTCCCGACCTATGAGCGCGCCTTGCGTTCCTTCGTCGGGCTCGGTGAGGACGGCAAACTCGTGCGCATCGGCTGGACTCCGACCACCGCCGCCCCGATTCTGGCGAGTACCGTCGAGCCCTCATCCACCGGCAAAGGCATCCAGGTGTACGGCAGCGCCGCGCCCGCGCCGCTCAAACTGGAACTGCGCATCGAGAACCCGAAGCCAGACAAGTCCGTCTTTGAATCGGGCGAGCAGATCTTCGCCTCGGCCACCGTCTCGCGGGCTTCTTACCTGTATTGCTATTTCGCCGAGAGCCTGGGGAACGTGCTGCGACTGCTGCCCAACCCGAGCCGGCCGACTTCGGCGGTTCCGGCCAATCAGATGGTTCGCATACCGGACTGGATGGCGCCCAACCCTGGCTTCGTGCTCGATGCCGGCGTGCCGGGTACCGAGACGCTGACCTGTTTCGCGTCGGTCGAAGACCCGGCCTCGCGCCTGCCGGCTCCGCTGGTCGAACCGGGCCTGCAGCCCCTGCCAGGCTTCAACGGAATGCACAGCATACGCGAAGCCTTCCACAAGGCGTTCGACGGGCGTGGCTACGTCGAGCAAACCTTGCAGTGGGAGGTGCGTCCTCGCCGCGCCCAGGCCGCCGACGCCAGCCCGCAGCCCAAATCCTGAGCGAGGACGCCATGCGGCCCCGTGCCGGGCATTGCGCCCTACTGCTCGCCGCCCTGGCGCTCGGGCTCCATGCGGTCGAAGCCCGCGTCCAGCCCTTGCGGCCAGCGGCGATCGAAATGGATCCGCCGCTGCCGCCGCGGATCATCCCCAGCACCTTGGGCCACTCCGAAGTGGAGCGTGAGCTGCGCACGCTCGAGCGCCTGGCGACATCCGAAAAGCCCGTCTACGCTGCGGGCGCCGCGTCCCAAGCCCGCGGTGGCTCAGCCAAAAGCCTCGCCAAGCCCAAGGCGGGCAAAGCCCAGCCCGCGGCAAGTGCGCCCGCTGCCGCAGGCGGACCGGGGACCGCCGCCTGGCTGCTGGGTCTGATCCATCTGCACGGCGCGGGCGTGGCACGAGATCCGGTGCGCGCGCAACAGTGGTTCGAAGCCGCCTGGGCACGTGGAGAACCCCTGGCGGCGGCCGGCATGGCGTGGTGTCTGATCGACGGCTGCGCCGGACCGCCAAGCCCTGCCGCCGCACAGCCTTGGATCGACCGGCTCGCCCGGGCGAACCGGGGGCGCGCCCTGTATCTGGCTTGGCTGAGTTTGACTCGCCAATCGCCGCTTGTATTGGCCGAGATTCAAAACCCGCGCACGGGCTCGGAGGATCCGCCGCTGCCCCACCCAGAGCTGTTGCTCGAGGCGGCCCGACTCGGTGATGTGCACGCGCTCATCGAGCTCGGCCTCGACGCCGCGAGCCGCCGGCACTGGCAGCAGGCGCGAAGCTACTTTGTCGCTGCCGCACCGAAGTCCAAGGCCGCTGCCGCCAACCTGGAAATCATCGACATGGCCCAACCGCGCAGCGCGAAGAGCAGCGAGGCGGCCGCAGCACCCGGCGCGGCGGCGCTGGCCGAAGCCCGCAGGGCCCACCGCGGGGAAGGCATGCCGGCGGATTATGCGATGGCGATCCGTCTCTACCGCCAGGCTCAGGCCGAAGGCAACCCCGAAGCCCAAAAAATGCTGGCCCTGATCTTTTCGCGCCCCACACCAACCGGAGAGGTCGATCTGGCCTGGATGCGACAACTCGCCTACGTCGACGTCAACAGCCTTGCGCCTTCATTGAGCAACCTGGCTGGGGTTCGGGTCATGCGGCGTGAGCCCACGCCCCTGTACGACTTCCTACCACCGAAGTGGCAGCAGCGCACCCTCCCCGTCGCGCCCTGAAGACCGAGCCTAGCCGAGTGTCTTGAAGCCGGCTCGCGCATCTACCTCACCCGCCCCGCAGTGCCGTGCGCAGTCGCTCGCCGATGTCGGGCCGCGTGGCGAAAGGGTCGGGCGGGTTGCGGGCCTCGACGATGGCCTCCATGCGTTCGCGCACGTTACCCAGCGCCTGCGGGTGGCTGTAGATGTAAAACTGGTCGGCTGCGACCGCGTCGAACACTTTTTGCGCAACCTCTGCGGCGGTCACCTTGCCCGAGTTCACGGCCTTGTCGCTCATCGCTTGGCCGATGAGCTGGCTGCGGGTGGGCGCCTGAGCGGGCAGATCGGACGGGCGGTTGCGATGGCTCTGGCTGATGCCCGTGGGGACGAAATAGGGGCACAACACGCTCGCGCTCACCTGCTCGGTGATGAGCCGCAGGTCTTGATAGAGAGTCTCGGTCAGCGCCACCACGGCATGCTTGCTGACGTTGTAAATGCCCATATTGGGCGCCGTGAGCAATCCGGCCATGCTGGCGGTGTTGACGATGTGGCCGCGCCATTCGGGGTCGGCCGCTGCGGCCTCGAGCATCATCGGGGTGAAGAGCCGCACACCGTGGATCACGCCCCAAAGGTTCACGCCGAGCACCCAGTTCCAATCGGCGACGGTGTTCTCCCACACCAAGCCACCCGCACCCACGCCGGCATTGTTGAAGACGAAATGCGGCGCGCCGAACCGCTCGCGCACGGCGTCTGCCAGGGCTTGCATTTGCGCACCATCGGACACGTCCACCCGACGCGCGAGCACTTCGGCGCCTAGCCCGCGCATTTCATTGGCTGCGGCCTCGAGCGCATCGACCTGCACGTCCACCAGCACGAGCTTCATGCCCAGCCGCGCCCCGATGCGCGCGCATTCGAGTCCGAAACCCGAGCCTGCGCCAGTCAGCACCGCTGTCTTGTCTTTGAAATCCACGATCATCGAGGCTTTCTCCTGAAGGGGGTAGGCGCGTTCAACGCCGAATCATTTCGATGTGCGCGATGCCGTCTTCGACATACGGTGCGCCATCGGCGACGAAACCATGCTGGCCATAAAACGACTGCAAGTGGGCCTGCGCGCCGATGCGGATGGGTTGCGGGCCCCAAAGTTGCTCGAGCGTCTGCACCGCCTGCGCCATCAGGGCATGGCCGAGGCCCAAGCCGCGGGCGGTCGGCGCGGTCACGACGCGCCCGATGCTCGCTTCGGCGTAGGCGACGCCCGGCGGCACGAGCCGCGCGCTGGCAACCAGCGCGGCCTCCGCGGGCGACCCGGGCCGCTCGCCCAGGATGTGCAGGCACTGCGGGTCCAGCCCATCGAGGTCGAGAAACACACACGCCTGCTCCACCACGAACACCGCGCTGCGCAGGCGCAGCAGCCGATAGAGCGTGTCGGGCAGCAAGGCCCCGAAGGGCAGGCACCGCCATTGAACATCGGTGTGGGCTTGCGCGCATCGCGTCGATGCCGGTACAGGCGCCAGCGCAGGCGCACGGGCACTCGCCAGCGCTGGGCGGTCGTCGAGAATGGAGCTGTCTGCAGCCATGCGTCCTCGTCAGCGGGGTTGAGCACGCCTGAGGATCGCCGCGAAATCCGTGCCTGAGGGCAGGCAGCCGAAGCTGTAGCCCCACTGCCCGGCCAGGCGCGACTCGCAAAACGCACTGAACACAGCCGCCGGTGCGGTCTGCGCGAGCAGGGCCGCCTGCACGGCGAGCGCCACGTCTTGCGCGAGGCGCCGGGCCTCGATTTCGGTCGCCATCATCTCCACGCGGGTGGGCAAGCTCGCGGCGAGCTGGTCGAGCGCGGGATGCATGCCCCGAGCCGGAGCCAGTTCCTGCGCAAGCGCCGCGGCGGCATCCGCCTTGCGCAACGCGCGCAGCAGGTCGAGCGCCATGATGTTGCCCGCGCCTTCCCAGATGCTGTTGACGGGCATTTCGCGGTAGATGCGGGCCATGATGCCCTCACCGCCCTCTTCCACATAGCCATTGCCGCCGAGACATTCCATGGCCTCTTGAGCAAAGGCGCTGCCGCGCTTGCAGATCCAGAACTTGGCAATGGGGGTCAGCAGGCGCTGGATCACGCGCTCGTGCTCGTCGCTGATCGAGCGGTCGAAGCTGCGCGCAAGACGCAAAGCCAGTGCCGTCGCGGCCTCCGACTCGAGCGCGAGGTCGGCGAGCACATTGCGCATCAGCGGCTGCTCGATCAGGGGCTTGCCGAAGGCCATGCGCTGGCGCGTGTGGTCCAAAGCGAGCGAGAGCGCCTGCCGCATCAGGCCGCTGGTGCCGAGCGCGCAATCGAGCCGCGTCAGCGTCCCCATGGCCAGGATCTGCGGCACGCCGCGCCCTTCTTCGCCGACCAGCCAGGCCGTCGCGCCGGCAAACTCGACTTCGGAGCTGGCATTGGCCTTGTTACCGAGCTTGTCCTTGAGGCGCTGGATTTGCAGCGCGTTGCGCGTGCCGTCGGGCAGGATACGCGGCAGAAAGAGGCACGACAGGCCACTGGCTGTCTGCGCGAGGATCAGGAAGGCGTCGCACATGGGCGCGGAGAAAAACCACTTGTGCCCGGTCACGGTGTAGCGCCGGCCCCAGCCGTCCTCGCCCGCGGGGATGGCTTGCGTGGTGTTGGCGCGCACGTCCGAGCCGCCTTGCTTTTCCGTCATGCCCATGCCCATGGTGACGCCGGCCTTGTCGGGCCAGAGGACCAGCCGGGGGTCGTAGGCGCGGCTCGTGAGTTGCGCCGACCAGTCACGGTAAATCGACGGGTTGTCTTTGAGCGCCGGCGTGACCGCGTAGGTCATGGAGATCGGGCACAAAACCGAGGGCTCGAGCTCGGTGAACAGCATGAACGCCGCCGCACGCCGCACATGGGCATGGCCGCTGGCCTGCTCGGCATCGGAAAACGGCGTGGCGTGCAGGCCGGCTTCGGTCGCGGCGCGCATCAAGGCGTGGTAGCTCGGGTGGAACTCCACCTCGTCGATGCGGCGGCCAAAGCGGTCGTGGCTGCGCAGCTGCGGCGTGTGCACATTGGCCAGCCGGGCGTGCGTCTGCATCTCGCCCGTGCCCAGGACAGCGCCCAGTGCGCGCAGGCCCCCGGGGTCGAGCGCGGGAGCGTTGAACTTCAGGCCGTCTTGCAGCGGCCGGTTGGCCTCGAAGAGGTTCACGTCGACCAGCGGCTCGGGCTGGTTGAACACTTCATGGGTGGCGATGTTCATGCGAGTCTCCAGGCGCTGCGCCGGCCGCGGTCCCTCAAATGAGCTTGACGACTTGTTTGCCGAGGTTGCGGCCTTTGAGCAGGCCGATGAAGGCTTCGGGCGCGGACTCGATGCCTTGCGCAATCGTCTCGCGGGGGCGCAGCTTGCCGGTCGCCACGAGGGTCGCGAGTTCCGTCAGAGCCTCGGGCCAAACCTCCATGTGCTCGCTGACGATGAAGCCCTGCATTTTGAGTCGGCTGACCAGGATCAGCGCCGGATGCGCCATGGGCAAGGGCTGGCCGTCGTAGCCGGCGATCATGCCGCAGACGGCGATGCGGCCGTGGGCGTTCATGCGCAGCATGACGGCATCGAGCACCATGCCACCGACGTTCTCGAAATAGCCGTCGACGCCGTTCGGGCAGGCGTCTTTGACCGCCTTGGACAGACTGTGGGCGTCCGGATGGGGCTTGTAGTCGATGCAGGCGTCGAAGCCGAGTTCCTCGACCGCGTAGCGGCACTTCTCGGCCCCCCCTGCAATCCCGACCACGCGGCAGCCCCGCGCCTTGCCGAGCGCCGCAAAGGCGCTGCCAACCGCGCCGGTCGCGGCGCTCACCACCAGCGTCTCGCCCGCTTTGGGTTCGATGATCTTGACAAGGCCATACCAGGCGGTCACGCCCGGCATGCCGACGGCGCCGAGGTAATACGACAGCGGCACGTGGGTCGTGTCCACTTTGCGCAAGGCACCGGGTTGGTCCGCGTCCACCACGCTGTATTCCTGCCAGCCGCCCATGCCGACGACGGCGTCGCCGGGCTTGAATTTTGGGTGGCGAGATTCGACCACCTCGCCGACCGTTCCGCCGATCATCACTTCACCGAGCGGCTGCGGCTCGGCGTAGCTCTTGCCCTCGTTCATGCGGCCCCGCATGTAGGGGTCGAGACTCAAGTAGTGATGGCGCACCAGCACCTGCCCCTCTTGGAGCGGCGGCGTTTCGGTGACCCGCAAACGGAAATTGGCCGGGCTGGCTTCACCGACCGGGCGGTTGTCGAGGACGATCTGTTTGTTCTGGGGCATGGTGAATTCCGTGGTTGATCTGATTTTGATAGCAAGAACTGACCGTTTGACGCTGGGATACGGGCAAAAAAGCCTAAAAACAGGCTCAGAGGCTGAGAGGGAATTGGGCGTGCCCGAAGGGGCGCCCCAAAACGCGCCCGAGTAGGCGCAAAGCACAGCCGTAGCTCGGGCTACGGCTCGCATTTGCAACGCCCTCTGGCGTGTTTTTGGGTGTCAAAGCGGGCATGACCAATTCCCTCTCAGCCTCTCAGTCGGTCGGCAGTGGCGGCTGTGGCGCCGAAACGGACGCCTGGGCCCGGCGCACGTAGCGGAAGGTGCCGGTCGCGTGCGCGCAGGCACGGCCAGCATCGTCGTACAAGGTCGCTTCGGTGAAAGCCATCGCGCTCGTGCGGTGCAGCAGCCGCCCACGCGCCTCGAGGGCCGCGCCTCCCGGTGCGTCTGCGGCGATGCGTGCCGGGCGCATGAAACTGGTCTTCATTTCGATCGTGACCACCCCCAGCTCGGGCTGCACGCTGCGCGCGGCGGTCGCCATCGCGACGTCGAGCATCGTCATGCAGACACCGCCGTGCGTGACGTCGAATGAGTTGCGATGCTCGGGCCGGGGCTGCAGCCGAACCGTGGACTCGCCCCCCTCGAAGCGCTCGAGCGTCAAGCCGAGATGCTCGACGAAGGGGATGTGCGCGCTGAAAGGCAGGCTCATGGACGTCTACAGCGGTGGAATAGGCTCGGTCGGCCGAGGGGCACGCTCAGCCGCCCGTGACGACGCTCACCCCCCCATCGACTGCCAGCCATTGGCCCGTGATGTGCTTACCGGCATCGGATGCGAACAACAGGGTCGCGCCCTTGAGGTCTTCGTCGTCTCCGAGCCGCTGCAGCGGGGCGTGCGCCGCGAGCCGCTCCTCGCCCAGTGCCTTGAGGGTTCCGGCCGTCATCTTGCTCGGGAAAAAGCCGGGGCAAATCGCGTTGACATTGATGTGGTACTTGCCCCATTCGGCCGCCAGCGCGCGCGTGAAATTGATGACCGCCCCCTTGGAGGTGTTGTAAGCAATGGTCTGCATTTCGGGCGGGTTGCCGCCGAGGCCCGCGATCGACGCGATGTTGATGATGCGGCCGCGACGGCGCTCGATCATCGAGCGCTTGGCCACCTGCTGGCTCAGGATGAAGTAGCCGCGTACGTTGAGGTTCATCACCTTGTCCCAGGCTTCGAGCGGATGGTCCTCGGCGGGCGCGCCCCAGGCGGCACCGGCGTTGTTGACCAGGATGTCGATGGGGCCGAGCCGATGCAGGGTTTCGTCCGTGAGGCGGCGCAGATCCTCTTCTTTCGCGCAGTCGGCGGCAATCCAGCGCGCGTCGATCCCTGCGTCTTGCAGCTCGGCCACCGCCTGCTCGAGTTCATCGGCCTTGCGCGCCGTAATCATCACCCGCGCGCCGGCCTCGCCCAGCGCGTGGGCCATCTGCAGCCCCAGGCCGCGGGAGCCGCCGGTGACGAGCGCGTTGCGCCCTTTGAGGTCGAAAAGCTGGTGGATGGTGCGGGTCATGTCAGAGTCTCCTATGGGGTTCAAACTTCATAATCCATGCACTGCCGCTCCAGGCGGACGGCCGCAATGAAGGGCTTGAGCGCCTCATGCTGCGGATGATGCTGGTAGGCGTCGAGCGCTTCGCGGCTGTCGAATTCGGTGTAGAGGACGAGGTCGTAGGTGCACTCGAGCCCCGGCGCAGCGCGGGCCACCTCCAGGGTGCGCAATCCAGGTACCAGCCCGCGGCAGGCCTCGAGCAAGGCCTGGGCGCGCGCAAGGTTGGCCGCCTTGTCGGCGCCCTCGGCCTCGTCTTTGAACTTCCACATGACGATGTGTTTGATCATCCTAAAGCCGGCAGTTGGGCGCGCCTGGGCGGGTCGTCATCGGGCGCGCGGGCAAGGCGCAAACCACAGCCATGGCGGGCGCCATGGCGAGGATTTGCAACGCCGCCCCCGCACCCGAGGGCGACTCGAACGGGTGCGCAGCGCTCACCCAAGCGGTGAACGGCTTTTGCACCCAAAACGGTTCAAACATCAACACTTTGCATTCAGCTCAAA
>NZ_JAEMQB010000037.1:0-67713 GCF_022759015.1 Tibeticola sp.
CACACTCAGCAGAGAGAGCGTCACGAAGTGCGTGAAGAGATCGAACCAATCGGCCACGCCGAGGGACAGAACAGGCGCGCTCGTCATGGCTGCCGCTCCGAAGCAGCGTCGGCGCGCTTGCCGCCCGCGCGGGCCAGTTGCCGCCAAGCCCAGGCGAATCCGGTGAGGCCCAGCACCGGCAGCACCCAGGGCAACGGCCAGCGCAGCAGCGCTACCCCAACGAAGGTGGCTGCGGCCAAGGCTGCACAGACGTGCCAACCCATCACGTTGTGCCGCAAGGCTGGGAGCAGCTTCAGGCCCGTCGCAGCGATCAGCCCCGCGACCACAGCGCCCATGCCGCGCAGTGCGCCTTGTGCCTGCGGCGAGTCGGCCACGCCGGTGAACAGCACTGCCACCAGGATCGCAATCGCCATGGGCACCACCAGCATGCCCGCAAGCGCGGCCAAGGCTCCGCCCAAGCCGAAGGCGCGCCCACCAACCATCATGGCAAGGTTGACCACGTTCGGGCCGGGCATGATCTGCGCGACCGCCCAGTCCTCGGCGAATTGCTCGGGCGTGAGCCAGCGCTTTCTCTCGACCAGTTCGCGCTGCACCACCGCCACCACGCCGCCAAAGCCTTGCAGCGCCATCGCCGTGAAGGAGAGGAACAGGTCCGTCTTCGAGCGCGGCTGGGGCAGTGGTGCCTCCGGATCACTGGGGGTCGAGTGCACCGGGCTCATACCGTCATTCCGCCCGAAACCTCGATCACCGCGCCGTTGATGTAGCTTGCTTCGTCGCTCGCCAAGAAGGCGTAGACGTTGGCGATCTCCTCCAGCTGGCCCAGGCGCCGCAGCGGTACGCGGTGCTCCATCTCGGCGATGACCTTGTCGGGGATGGTGCCGAGCATCGGCGTCTGCACGAAGCCGGGGGCCACCGCGTTCACCCGCACGCCCCTGGGGCCAAGTTCGCGGCTCCAGGTCTTGGTGAAGCCGATGACGCCGAACTTGCTGGCGGCGTAATTCGTCTGACCGAAGTTGCCGTAGATGCCGACCACCGAACTGGCGTTGAGGATGGCACCCGAACCCTGGTTGACCATGGTGTCGGCGACGGCTTGTGCGCAGTGAAACACGCCGCGCAGGTTCACGTCGATCACGCGGTCGAACTGCTCGATCGTCATCTTTTGCAGCCGCGCATCCTGCGTGATGCCCGCGTTGTTGACGAGCACGTCGATGCGGCCCATGCGTTCGAGGACCTGCGTCACCACGGCATCGACCATCGCGCGCTGCGTCACATCCATGACGAAGCCAAGCGCCTCGGCGCCGGTCGCCTGGCACTGAGCCACCGCGGCGTCGACCGCGTCCTGGCGCACGTCGCAGACGACCACGCGCGCGCCTTCCTGGGCAAACTTGAGCGCCGTGGCGAGGCCTATGCCCTGCGCGGCACCGGTGATGATCGAGACTTTGTTTTCGAGGCGTTTCATGGTCGTCGGGGAAGCGTCGGGTGGAAAAGAAAAAGCGACGGCAAAACCGTCGCGTCGGTCGCAGCCGAGAATTATCGCCAAGCCAGCCGCGCGCTGTTGCGCTGCAGCAAGCGTCTTGCGCACGCCGTCGGCGCTTACCAACGCGGCTCGCGCGCCCGGAGGGTGGCGCGCACCTCGGGGCTGAGGGCAAAGCCCGGGCCGTGGGCGCGCGCGAGCGCGTCGGCGCGTTCGAAGAAGCGGTCGACACCCATGCCATAGATGAACTGCAAGGCGCCACCGGTCCAGGCCGGAAAGCCGATGCCGAAGATCGAGCCGATGTTGGCTTCGGCGACCGTGTTCAGCACGCCTTCGGCCAGACAACGGGCCGTCTCAATGGACTGGCGCCAGAGCAGCCGGTCTTTGACCTCCTGTACGTCCCAGGCGCGCTCGGGCCGCTCGAAGAAGGTCTTGAGTTCGGGCCACAGGCGCTTCTTTTGTCCGGGGGGATAGTCGTAGAAGCCGCCTCCGGCCGCGCGACCCAGGCCGTGGAACTCCTTGACCATGCGCTCGACCAATTGCTCGCCCGGCGTGGGCTCGTAGGTTTTCCCCTCAGCCGCAAAGTCGGCTCGGGTCTGGTCGAGCACATGGACGGAGAGTGCGAGCGAAGTCTCATCGAGCACCGCCAGCGGCCCGACCGGCATGCCCGCCTGCACGGCGGCGTTCTCGATCACCGGCGCCGGGATGCCCTCGCCCAGCATCGCGGCACCTTCCATCACATAGGTGCCGAAGGTGCGGCTGGTGTAAAAGCCGCGCGCATCGTTGACCAGGATCGGCAGCTTGCCGAGCGCGCGCACGTAGTCGAAGGCGCGCGCGACGGTTTCGTCGTCGGTCTGGCGGCCGCGGATGATCTCCACGAGCTGCATCTTGTCCACCGGGCTGAAGAAATGGATACCGATGAATTTCTGCGGCTGCGCCGAGGCTTGCGCCAGGCTGCTGATCGGCAACGTCGAGGTGTTGCTGGCGAAGAAGCCCCCCGGTTCCAGCATGGGCTCGGCCTCTTGCGTCACCTCGGCCTTGAGCCCGCGGTTTTCGAATACCGCCTCGATGATGAGCTCGCAGCCGCGCAGATCGTCGACCCGCTCGGTCGCCTCGATGCGCGCGAGCAGCGCGGCCTGCTCGTGCTCGGTCATGCGGCCCTTGGCCACGCGCGCGGCGCTCAAATCCACGCTGTAGGCTTTGCCGTGCTCGGCTTTGGCCTGTGTGACGTCTTTGAGGATGGTGTGGATGCCCCGGCTCGCCTGCGCCCAGGCGATGCCCGCGCCCATCATGCCGGCACCCAGAATGCCCACGCGCCGCGGCGTGAAGCGCGGCACCTCGCGCGGGCGGCTCTGCGCGGCCTTGACCGCGTTGAGGTCGAAGAAGAAGGTGTTGATCATGTTGCGCGCGACCGGCGTGACCATCACGCGCGCCAGATAGCGGCTCTCGATGCGCATCGCGGTATCGAAGTCCACCAAAGCACCTTCGACCATGGCAGCGAGGATGGCTTCGGGTGCGGGGTACAGGCCGCGGGTCTTCTTCTTCAGCATCGCGGGCGCGACCACGAGCCCCTGGGCGATCTTGGGGTTCGCGGGCGTGCCCCCGGGCAGCCGATAGTCCTTGCGGTCCCAGGGCTGCTGGGCGGCGCTGGGCTGGCCCTGCACACCGCCGATCCAACGGAGCGCTTGCGCCTGCAGCGCCTCGGGCGTGTCGACGAGTTCGTGCACCAGGCCGAGCTCGAGCGCTTCGGCCGGCCCGAAGAGCTTGCCTTCGATCAGAAAGGGCTGTGCTCCCATGAGTCCGAGCAGCCGGGTCATCTTCGTGATGCCACCGCCGCCCGGAATCAGGCCGAGCGTGACTTCGGGCAGGCCAAACTGAATCTTGGCGTCCTTCAAGGCCACGCGGTGGTGGCCGACCAGGGCAAGCTCCCAGCCGCCGCCGAGCGCGCTGCCGTTGAGCGCACTCACCACCGGCACGCCCAGCGTCTCGAGGGTGCGGAACTGCCGCTTCATGCGCTCGATCTGGGCAAACGCGGCTGGACCGTCCTCGGGCTTCATGCGCATGACGCTCTTGAGGTCGGCGCCGGCGAAGAAGCTCGACTTGGCCGAGGCCAGAATCAAGCCACGCAGCGACGCCCGCTCAGCGGCCAGGTGTTGGGTGATGGTTTCGAGGTCGTCCTGCCACTGCAGGCTCATGGTGTTGACCGGTGCGCCTTGCGCATCGAAGGTCAACACCGCCACGCGGCCATAGGGCAGTTCCAGGGTATCCAGACGCAGGGTTTGCAGAATCATGGTGCGCAGGCTCCGGCTTCAGACACGTTCGACGATGGTGGCAATGCCCATGCCGCCGCCCACACACAAAGTCGCCAGGCCGTAGCGCAACTGGCGGCGGTGCAGTTCGTCGATCAGGGTGCCGAGAATCATGGCGCCGGTGGCGCCGAGCGGATGGCCCATCGCGATGGCGCCACCGTTGACGTTGAGCTTTTCGGCCGGCACGCCCATGTCTTTCATGAATTTCATCGGCACGGCGGCGAACGCTTCGTTCACCTCGAACAGGTCGATCTGGTCGATGCGCAGACCCGCCTTGGCCAAGGCCTTACGGGTGGCGGGCATGGGACCGGTGAGCATGATGGTCGGGTCGGCACCCGAGACGGCGGCGGCCACGATGCGCGCGCGCGGCGTCAGGCCCAGGCTGTTGCCGGCTTCCTCCGAACCGATGAGCACTGCCGCGGCACCATCGACAATGCCCGAGGAATTGCCCGCATGGTGCACATGCTCGATGCGTTCGACCTGCGGATAGCGCTGCAGCGCGACGGCGTCGAAGCCCATGGCGCCGAGCTGCTCGAACGAGGGCTTGAGCTGGGCCAAGCCTTCGAGCGTGGTGTGGGGTTTGATGAACTCATCGCGCGCGAGGATGACCTGGCCCAGCGCATCGCGCACCGGCACGATCGAGCGGTCGAAATAGCCCGCGTCGCGCGAGCGGGCGGCGCGCTGCTGGCTCTCGAGGGCGAATTCATCGACGTCACCGCGCGTAAAGCCCTCAAGCGTGGCGATCAGGTCGGCGCCGATGCCCTGCGGCACGAACAGCGTCTGGCTGTTGGTCTCGGGGTCCATCGCCCAGGCGCCGCCGTCGCTGCCGATGGGCACGCGGCTCATGCTCTCCACGCCGCCCGCGACCACCAGCGACTCCCAGCCGCTCTTCACCTTCATCGCTGCCAGGTTGACCGCCTCGAGGCCCGAGGCGCAAAAACGGTTGAGCTGCACGCCCGCGGCCTGCCAGTCCCATCCCGCTTTGAGCGCGGCGATCTTGGGCAGCACCGAGCCCTGTTCGCCCACGGGTGAGACGATGCCCATGACCACATCGTCGACCCGGGCGGTGTCGAGATCGTTGCGCTGCTGCAGCTCGCGCAGCAGGCCGGCCAGCAGGTCGATGGGTTTGACTTCATAGAGGCTGCCGTCCTTCTTCCCCTTGCCGCGGGGGGTTCGGATGGCATCAAAGACGAACGCTTCGGTCATGGAGGGCTCCGGGGTGAGGCATGGGCGACCCTGGTCCGGTCGCAAGGCGCAGTATAGTTTTACCGAGCGCTTGCTTTGTGAAATTTGTTTCTTTATCCGTCCAACAGGTGACACCCATGATCGAACGCCGCCTTTTCAGCCCCGAACACGAGGCCTTCCGCGAGAGTTTTCGCCGCTTCATCGAGCGCGAAATCACCCCCCACCACGAAGCTTGGGAAGATCAAGGCTTCGTGGACCGCGAGGTCTGGCGCAAGGCCGGCGCCCACGGCTTTCTGTGCATGACCCTGCCCGAGGCCTATGGTGGTGCCGGGGCAGACAAGCTGTATTCGGTCGCGCAAATGGAGGAACTGGCCCGCGCGGGCACGACCGGCATCGGCTTTGGCCTGCACAGCGAAATCGTCGCGCCCTACATCCTGCATTACGGCACCGAAGACCAAAAAGCCCGGTATTTGCCGCGGCTCGCCAGTGGCGAGATGGTCGGCGCGATTGCCATGAGCGAACCTGCCGCGGGCAGCGACCTGCAAGGCATCCGCACCACCGCGCTGCGCCAGCCCGACGGCAGCTATGTGCTCAACGGCAGCAAGACCTTCATCACCAACGGTTGGCATGCCGACCTGGTGATCGTCGTCGCCAAGACCGACCCCGCAGCCGGCGCCAAGGGCACCAGCCTGTTCCTGGTCGAGCGCGGCATGGCGGGCTTCGAGCGCGGGCGGCGGTTGAAGAAGCTCGGGCTCAAGGCGCAGGACACCTCGGAGCTGTTCTTCCATGACGTGCCGTTGCCCGCAGAAAACCTGCTCGGCGGCGCGGCCTACGAGAACCGCGGCTTCGTCTGCCTGATGGAGCAACTGCCCTGGGAGCGCCTGCAGATCGCCATCGGGGCGGCCGCCGCAGCCGAAGCGGCCATCGAATGGACGCTGGCCTACGTCAAAGAGCGCAAGGCCTTCGGCCAGCCGATCGGCGCATTCCAGAACACCCGCTTCAAGCTCGCCGAGCTGGCCACCGAGGTGCAGGTCGCGCGCGTGTTCGTCGACCGCTGCTGCGAATTGATCCTGAACGACCAGCTCGACACCGCCACCGCCAGCATGGCGAAATACTGGTGCAGCGACCTGCAATGCAAGGTGATGGACGAGTGCGTGCAGCTCTTCGGCGGCTATGGCTACATGTGGGAATACCCGATCACCCGCGCGTATGCGGATGCGCGGGTGCAGCGCATCTACGGCGGCACGAACGAAATCATGAAAGAGTTGATCGCACGTCAGCTTGGGCTCAGTGGTCGCTGAACCCGATCCCGGTGCGCCGCGCGCGCCCTCGCGGGACCGCGCTCAGCGCTGACCCAGCCGGCGCACGGCCGCTTCGAGTGCCGCCG
This sequence comes from Tibeticola sp., assembly GCF_022759015.1. Taxonomy (NCBI): domain Bacteria; kingdom Pseudomonadati; phylum Pseudomonadota; class Betaproteobacteria; order Burkholderiales; family Comamonadaceae; genus Tibeticola; species Tibeticola sp. The sequence continues at coordinate 6,356 of NZ_JAEMQB010000037.1, forward strand.
CATTGAGCGGGCCGAAATGGGCTTCGAGCATCCGACCGTCGGCATCGATGAAGATGGTCGTCGGGAGCCCGCGGCTACCGAGCGCAGCGCCCAAGCGCCGTTCAGGGTCCAGCAGCACCTGGGCGAGCGGCGGCTGCAGCGTTTGGCGATACCGCGCCACCGTCGCCGCCGGCTCGCCCTGGTTCACGAAGATGAAAGCGACCTCGGGATGGCGCTCCTGCGCCTGGGCAAAGGTCGGCATCTCGGCGCGGCAGGGGCCGCACCAGCTGGCCCAGAGATTGACAACCGCCGATCGACCCGCCGCCGCCTCCCGAAGCGAAACCGTCGCGCCCAACCCGCCACCCGCGTCGATCGCGGCCAAGCGCAGCTCCTGCAGGGCGGGCAAGCTGCTATCTGCCGTCGGCAGCAACAAGGCCCGGGCAAGCAGGTACACCCCGATGCCCACTGAGGCCGCGGCCCCAAGCGGCATCCGCAAGGCCGCATCGCCGCGCGCCCGAACCGCGATCCACACCAGCCCGGCGGCGATGCCGGCCGGCAGCATCCAACCTCCGTCGCGCAGGTCGAGCACCGCCCAGGGCAGGGCGGCATAGGCCGAAGCGTTCAGGCCCACATGGGCCAGCCGCGCGGCCAACAAGCTCACCGCCAGCGCTTGCGTGAGAAACCGCCCAGCGTGTTCGGCATGGGAAGCGGATGCTTCGAGGGTTTCCCCCCGTCGCAGGGCCAGGCGCTGCGCCAGCGTGCGCGCCAAAAGGCCCGCGAGCCACGCGGCGGCGACCAGCAGCACGGGTGCGAGCGGCAGCGCGATCGGCCCAAGGGGTATGGACAGCATCGAGACTCCGGGGGAACCGCGCGCCGGTCAGGCGAGCGTGTAGTCGGCCCAGTTCGGGCGACGCACGGCGCGCACGTATTCGGCGGTGAAGCCCGGGAAAAGCGCGACGATACGGCCGTTTTCCATGCGGTACCAGCTCCGGCACAGGCTCCAGACCGAGCCCGACAGCCGGGACTGCAAGCGCTCGTTCCAGCGCCGTTGCGCCTCGGCACGCACCTCGATCGCGCGGTGCTCGCCCGCGCGCACGGCGCTCATGCAGGCGAGCACATGCTCGACCTCGGGTTCGATGTAGAGCAGCGTGGACGTGTGGCCGGTAGCGGTATTCGGGCCGAGCAGCAAGAAAAAGTTCGGGAAACCCGCAACGCTCACGCCCAGATAGGCCTCGGGGCCCTTGGCCCAGGCATCGCTGAGCCGCAGGCCCTCTCGACCACGCACCTCGACCGAAGAGAGCAGGTGCACGGTATCGAAACCGGTGGCGCAGATCAGTACGTCGAGCGCGCGCTCCTGGCCGTCTGCGGTGACGATGCCACGCTCGGTGATGCGCACGATCGGCTCGGTGACGAGTTCGACATGGGGCTGCGCGAGTGCCGGGTAATACTCGTTCGAGTAAATGATGCGCTTGCAGCCCAAGGGATACGGCGGCGTGAGCCGTTCGCGCAGGGTGGGGTCGGCAATCTGGCGTTCTCGCAGCGCTTGTGCGGCGCGCAACATGCCGCGCCGCGCAAGCGTGCCCTCGTCAAAGCCTTTGCGACCCCATTCGAGCACCGCGATCCAAAATGCGCGAACGGCACGTGCGTAGGGAGGAAACTGCGCGAGCACGCGGTCGAGGGCACCATAACGGCGGTCGAGCCGCGGCAGCACCCAGTTGGCCGTGCGCTGAAAAACATGCAGTCGCGCAGCCTGCGCGGCCATCGGCGGGATGAGTTGCGAAGCGGTCGATCCGGTGCCGATGACGCCCACCCGGCGGCCCGCAACCGCGACCGAGTCATCCCAGCGGGCAGAGTGCAAGCGCTCGTCCGCGTAGCGCTCGAGCCCCTCGATTTCGGGCCAGCGCGGCTGATTCAAGGGGCCGGTGCTGCAGACGAAGAAGCGCGCACGCAAGGTCTGGCCCGCTTCGGTTTCGAGGATCCAGCGCCCGCTGTCCGCGTCGAACTGCGCCCGCACCAGCCGCGTGCGCAAGCGCAGGTGCGGCAGCAAACCCAGGCGTTCGGCCAGCGTCTGCATGTAGCGCTGAATCTCGGGGGCCGAAGCGAAACGGCGTGACCAGCGCGGATTGGGCGCGAAGCTGAACGAATACACCGGGGCCGGTACGTCCACATGGGCGCCCGGATAGCGGTTGTCCCACCAGGTCCCTCCGAGGCCGGGCTGCTTTTCGAGGATGACAAAGTCGCGCCGGCCCTCGCGCAGCAGACCCGCCGCCATGCACAAGCCCGACATGCCCGCGCCGAGAATCACCACTTCCCGATCTTCCGGCTCCTCGGCCGATCCCCCCGGGGGATGCTGCGCATCGATCTGTTCGAGCAGGAAGCGGGCGGCGCGGTCGACCGCCTGGTCGGCACTGGGTAGGGCATGCACGTGCATCTGGAACACATGCCAGCGGTGCCGGGTGACCTCGCAGCGCACGCTTGGGTTGCCCGCCTGCAACAGTGCGTCATGCAAGGCCAGTGCCATCGGGTGCAGCAGCTCGTCGGTGCCGCACTGGACCAGCACGGGCGGCAGACGGCCGAGGTCGCCGCGCATCGGGGAGACGAGCGGGTCGAGCACGCGCACGGCGAATTCGGCCTCGATCTCCGGCTGCGGCCGCTCGCCAGACAGCGCCGAAGCGCCGAACAGATAGAGCCGCGCACAGACCTGGGCCCAGGCGACGCTCAACATGGCTTCGCCCGGAGGCTCGGGCGGCGGCGGGTCGGGGACGACCAGATCGGCCCAGGGTGAGAGCAGCCAGAGTCCCGCGGGCGGCGGGTCGCCCGCGTCGCGCAGTGCCAAGGCCAGCGCCAGGGTCAGGCCGCCACCGGCCGAGTCGCCGGCGACGACCACGGGCCCCTGCGCGCGCAGCACCCGATAGGCCGCCAGGGCATCCTCCAGGCCCGCGGGGAATGGATGCTCGGGCGCCAGCCGGTAGTCGGCCGAAAACACCGGCAAGCCGGTGGCCCAGGCGATGCGGGCCGTCAGCGCCCGGTGCGTCGCCGTTGAGCCCACGCAATACGCGCCGCCATGCAGGTAGAGCAGGGTGCCGGCCCGCAAAGCCGGGCCGTCGCGTCGAAACCACTCGCCGCGCACGCCGGCGACCTCGCCTGCCTCGCGCCGCACGCCGCGCTGCTGGATCGCAATGCGCGAAAGCGCCTCGAGCCAGCGGCGTTGGAAAGCCACCGAAAAACGGGGTGAAAATACCGGCTTGAGGAGCAGTCGCAGCGTCCAGCGCAAAATGAACGCCACGACGCGTTCGCGCCAACCGTCGGGGGTGTACTCAGCCAGCATCGAGCCTCCTACGCAAGCAACGCCTCAGTGTACGTCGCTCTATGGCCACGCGCCTGGACGGTCGCGCCGCCTGCGTAGGGGCTGATGTCGAGGGTTTCCATGAGTATCTCCAGGTGGCAGGGGTTGAGGGCCAAGGCAAGGCTGAATCCGTTCATGCGAGGGCGCACGAGCGGCGGCGCGATGGGGTGCGAGGCGCAAACCGCAGCCCCAGCCGAAGCGATGACAAAGATTTGCAACGACGCAGGCCGCCCGCAGCCGGGTTGCGCGCTACCCCGCTCCCACCCGAGCCGCTGGCGGCTGCTCGTCATGGGTTCCGTGCTGGCCGCGCTGGTCGCTTGCGCTTCGGCGCCGCGGGCGACGAGCCCGGGCGGATCCATCGACGCAGCCCGCCCCACGGGCTCGGCTACGCCCAACAATCCCGCCTATCTGTGGACCTTCAGTACCCGACTCGTCGGCAACAACGTCGTGCCACCGGTGCGCAGCGAGGGCTACGGACAGCTCGATGCGCTGCTGGATGCGCGAACCGGATTGCTGCGCTGGAAACTGAGTTTTGCGCGTTTGTCGGGCCCGGTGACTCAGGCAGCCTTTCACGGACCCGCGGCGGTCGGCCAGAACGCGCCGGTTCAGCAGGCGATGCCCTTGCCGATCCGCAGCCCTGCCGAGGGCCGCGCAACGCTGACGGCAGCGCAAATGGCGGACCTGCGCGCCGGGCGCTGGTATGTGAGCCTTGCGACCGCCCGCTATCCCCAGGGCGAACTGCGCGGGCAGCTCATCGAGCGGCGTTGACTTCGGTGTGACGCTGCGCACGCAGAAGGGCGGCGAGCCGTTGCGGCACGGGCCAGGGCTCGCCCGCGATTCGCGCGGCGATCAACTCGCCGCAGAGCACCGAGAGCGTGAGGCCGCGTGCCCCCATGGCCGTGCAGACCCAAGGGGCCTCGAACGGATCGGCGCCTGCTCGGCTCAAGGGGCCGACCAACGGCACGCGGTCCGGGGCCGTGCAGCGCACGCCGGCCCAGGCCCGGGTCTGCCCGGCGGCGAACTGCGGTGCCAGCTGCCGTGCCGCTGCGGGGCTGAGGACCGAGAGCTTGGCGAGGTTTTGCTGCACGTCGCCTGCGCGGATCACCGCCTCGGCGCAGTCACGCTCGAAGGTCGAACCAAAGATCCAGCCCGGCCGCGCGTCGATCGACACATTCGCAATCAGACTGCCCCAGCCGTTGACCGGCACCCGCGGCAAGGCCTCGGCCTCGGCGGGCATGGGCCCCATCGCCACCTGGCCGCGCAGCGCGTGCAGCGGCAGCGGGGTTGCGGTCCAAGCGCGCAGCAAGGCGAGGCTGTCGAAGCCCGACGCGACGACCACGAAGTCGGCCTCGGCCAGCACGGCGCCCCGTGCATCGAGCGCTCGCCAGCGTGCGCCTTGCCGTTTCAGACCCGCGACCGCGCAGCCCCCGACGAAGCGGATGCCGGGCTGGGCGAGTTGCGCACGCACCAGCGCGGCGGGCCGCAGCCAGGCCGCGCGCGCATGCCACAACGCTGCACCGTGCGTGGCGTCCTCGGGCGCCAAGCCAGCCTTGGCCCCGTCGTCGGCGTCGGCAAGCCGGGACCAGACGGTTCCGGGATGGCCCGGCTGGAGCCAATCGGGCGGGAGGCTGCGGCCGCGGCGCCCGCGCGTGGGGTGGTCGGCGTTGGCGTCGGGGTCGGCGGCGTGGGCGGCCGACGGGGCCAGGCAGCGCTCGAGCACGCCGCTGGGCGCCCAGTCTTCCCCTTCGCGGAGCAGCCGGTGCGCCCGGGTCAGCGTGGCCTGCACCCCTGCGCGCGTGAGTTGCGACAGCGCCCGGTCGTCGGGACTGACATGCGGCGCGACCAGCCCGACCGGCAAGCCCGAAGCCCCAGAGGCCGGTGCCTCGGCCCGGTCGAGTACCGTCACCGACCAGCCCCGCAGCGCGAGGCTATAGCCAACGGATGACCCTGCGAGTCCGGCGCCGATGACGAGCGCCATCCCCGGTTGCGCCGCCGGCCAGACTGGCGCATACGGCGCGTGGCGCGGCGTCCAGGCCGGTGCCCAGCGGGCACGCAGGCAGTCGCGCTTGGGTGGCAGGCCCGGCGCTTTTTCAACGACGAAGCCAACTTGGGTCAGATGCTCGCGCACGGCGCGCGCGACGGTCCAGGTCGCCGCACGGGTGCCGGGCCGGCACAGCCGCGCCACGGCTTTGAGCGTTTGCACATCCCACATCTCGGGGTTTTGCGCCGGGTCGAAGCCGTCGAGGAACACGCTGTCGGCGGCAAAGGCGAGTTCGCGCAAGGCCGCGCGCACCTCGCCCACGCACAGCGTGAGCCGCAAGCGCCCACCTTCAAATTCGAAGCGGTGCCAGCCCGGCAAGAGGCCGTGCCAGACCGCCGCGAGGCGTTCGGCGAGCGGCTGCAGCATGGGCAGGTGGGCCACGCTGCGCAGCAGGTCGGCAGCGTCGGGCGGCCAGGCTTCGACGCCGACGTAGTGCAGGCGCTCGGGCCGCGCCGGGTCCTCGAGCCAGGCCTGCCAGGTCGCGAGAAAATTCAGACCGAGCCCAAAGCCGGTTTCGAGGACGCGCCAGTCGGTCGCGCCGGCCCAGGCCGCAGGCGAGCCGTCCTGCGCCAGTAGGGCGCAGCCGCCGAGGAAAACATGACGCGCCTGCGCCAGGCCGCTCAAGTCCGCGCCGCCGCGGCTGCGGTAAATGTCCTGAAAGCGGTCGCTCCAAGGCGTGCCGTCGGCTTCCCAACGGACGGGACTGGACATGGGTGGATTGGCGGTAGGGTGTCAGCGTGTGCGCGACGCCCGCGCAATGGTTTTAGGCGCTGGGCGGCACGTAGCCGGCGGCCTGGTCGGCGCCTTCGCCAAAGAAATGTTTCTCCATCTGACGCGCGAGGTATTGGCGCGCCCGCGCGTCGGCGAGGTTCAAGCGGTTTTCGTTGACCAGCATGGTTTGGTGCTTGAGCCAATCGGCCCAGGCCTGCTTGCTGACGTTTTCCCAAATGCGCTTGCCCAGCTCGCCGGGGTAGGGCGGGAAATCGAGGCCTTCGGCTTCGCGGCCGAGCTTGATGCAATGAACCATCCGTGCCATGAGTGCAATCCTTCCTTGGGTGAATGCTCGCGGGGCGCCGCTGGAAGCCAGCCAGCCGGACGCCGATCCGTGTGTCTTGCCAGCGATTTTCGCGCCAAAACCGCCCGGCTCGCGCGTTCGAGGCACAATTCCCCGAGCATTTCCCCCTGAGAATGGACGAACGATGGATTTCCCGGATTGGCGCGAACCCGCACGGTACAGCCGTCGGGCGCTGGCCGCGGTTGCTGCGGCGGCCGTGGCGATGCTTGCCTTTGGTTTGTATCTGCAAGAAGCCGTGGGCCTGGTGCCGTGCCCGATGTGCATCGTGCAGCGCTATGCGCTGATCGCGGTGGCGCTGGCCGCGGCGGTGGGCGCTGCGAGCCGCCGCATCGCCCCCCAGCGCTACGCGACCGCAGCGGTGGCGCTGTTTGCGGGCTTTGGGGCGTTTACGGCCGCCCGGCAGAGCTGGCTGCAGTGGTATCCGCCGCCCGTCGTGAGCTGCGGGCGCGACTTTTACGGAATGATCGAGAGCTTCCCGCTGAGTCGTGCGATTCCGCTGATTTTCAAAGGCAGCGGCGACTGCTCGCAGGTGGATTGGACCTTCCTGGGCGGCTCGATCGCGAACTGGTCTTTCCTCGTCTTCACGGCCATGGGCGCCGGCGCGATCTGGCTCTGGGTGAAGCTCAGAGGCTGAGAGGGAATTGGGCGTGCCCGAAGAGGCGCCACAAAGCGCGTCCGAGTAGGCGCAAAGCACAGCCGTAGCTCGGGCTACGGCGCGCATTTGCAACGCCCTCGGGCGTGTTTTGGGACGTCAAAGCGGGTATGACCGATTCCCTCTCAGCCTCTCAGGTCAGCCGCTTGACCAGCACCTTGGATCGGCGGTCCCAGTTGTATTTGCGTTTGCGGGCTTCGGGCAGCCAATCAGGGTCGACCGGCTGGAAGCCCCGCTTGATGAACCAATGCATGGTCCGGGTGGTGAGCACGAAAATGCTCTCCAGACCCAAGGCGCGCGCGCGCTGCTCGATGCGTTTGAGCAGTTTTTCGCCATCGCCCTGGCCTTGGCTTTGCGGTGAGACCGTCAGTGCGGCCATCTCGCCGGTCTTGGCCTCGGGATAGGGATAGAGCGCAGCACAGCCAAAGATGACACCGTCGTGCTCGATGATGGTGTAGTTGGCGATGTCGCGCTCGATCTCGGTGCGGCTGCGCTTGACGAGCGTGCCATCTTTCTCGAACGGCTCGATCAGTTGCAGGATGCCGCCGACATCGTCGGGCGTGGCCTCGCGCAGCTCTTCGAGTTTTTCATCGACGATCATGGTGCCGATGCCGTCGTGCACGTAGATTTCGAGCAAGAGAGACCCGTCCACCGCGAACGGAATGATGTGACTGCGCTCGACGCCAGACTTGCAGGCGCGCACGCAATGCTGGAGGTAAAAGCCCGTGTCGGTGGGTTTCTCGGGCGGCGGCAGACGCTGCAGCAAGGCTTCGGCATCGGCCAGCGGCAGTTCGGTGTCGATGGGGTTGTCGTCGCCGGGCGGGTCCTCGGGCCGCACGCGAATGCCCGGTATTTCGGTGACGAAGATCAGTTTGTCGGCCTGCATGGCGCTGGCCACCGAGGTGGCAACCTCCTCCATCGCCAGATTGAAGGCTTCGCCGGTCGGCGAGAAGCCAAACGGCGAAAGCAGCACCATCGCCCCCATGTCGAGCGTGCGCGAAATACCCGCCACGTCGACCTTGCGCACCACGCCCGAGTGCTGAAAGTCCACCCCGTCGACGATGCCCACGGGTCGCGCGGTGATGAAGTTGCCGGAAATCACGCGCACCGTGGCGCCGGCCATGGGCGTATTGGGCAGGCCCTGGCTGAACGCCGCTTCGATTTCGTAACGCAACTGACCGGCGGCCTCTTGCGCGCAGTCGAGCGCGACTTCGTCGGTGATGCGCATCCCGTGCGAATACTTCTCCTCGTGGCCCTTGAGGCGCAGCTGTTCGCTGACCTGCGGACGAAAGCCGTGCACCAGCACGATTTTCACGCCCATGCTTTGAATGAGGGCGAGGTCCTGCGCCAGATTGGGCAGCTTGCCCGCGGCAATGGCCTCGCCGCAGACACCCACCACGAAAGTCTGGTTGCGGAACTTATGGATGTACGGTGCCACCGACCGGAACCAGGGCACGAAGGTGAAGTTGAAGACGGTGGACATGGGGCGCGCAAGGATAATTCGCGATTCTCCATCAAAGACTGCCCGTGTCCGTGCCCGTCGCGCCCCCGCTGAACATCGAGTTCCCCGAATCCCTCCCGGTTTCCGCCCGCCGGGGGGAAATCATGGCGGCGATGGCCGCGCATCAGGTGATCATCGTCTGCGGCGAAACCGGCTCGGGCAAGACGACGCAACTGCCCAAGATGGCGCTGGCGCTCGGTCGCGGGCGCATGAACGCGCGGCCCGGCGAGCGGCCCCGACTGATCGGCCACACCCAGCCGCGACGCATCGCCGCCACCAGCGTGGCCAAGCGCATCGCCGAGGAACTGCACACGCCGCTGGGCGAGGTGGTCGGATTCAAAGTGCGCTTTCACGACCGGCTGGCCAAGGACGCCTCGGTCAAGCTCATGACCGACGGCATTCTGCTCGCCGAGACGCAAAGCGATCCGTTGCTGCAGGCCTACGACACGCTGATCATCGACGAGGCGCATGAGCGCAGCCTCAACATCGACTTCCTGCTCGGCTATCTCCGGCGCATCCTGCCGCAGCGGCCGGACTTGAAGCTGATCGTCACCTCGGCCACCATCGACGCCGAACGCTTCGCGCGGCACTTTGCGTCTGCGGCGGGTGACGCGCCCATCATTCAGGTCTCGGGCCGCACGTATCCGGTCGAGTTGCGCTGGCGTCCGTTCGAGGAATCGCGCGACTTCGGGCTCAACGAGGCCATCGCCGAAGCAGTCGACGAGCTCTGGCGCGAGCCCGCGCAGCAGGGCGACATCCTCGTGTTCTTGCCCGGCGAGCGCGAAATCCGCGAAGCCGCCGACCATTTGCGCGGACATTTGGCCCATTCGCCGCTGACGCGCGGGGCCGAGGTGCTGCCGCTGTTCGCGCGGCTCTCGCAGGCCGAGCAGGACCGCATTTTTGAGCCCCATACCGGCCGGCGTATCGTGCTGGCCACCAACGTCGCCGAAACCTCGCTGACGGTGCCGGGCATCCGCTATGTGATCGACAGCGGCACGGCCCGCGTCAAGCGCTACAGCCTGCGGCAAAAGGTCGAGCAGTTGCTCATCGAGCCCATCAGCCAGGCGGCGGCCAACCAGCGCGCTGGCCGCTGCGGTCGGGTGGCCAACGGCATCTGCATCCGGCTCTACGACGAGGCGGATTTCCAGGCGCGACCGCGCTTTACCGACCCCGAAATCCTGCGTTCGTCGCTCGCGGGGGTGATTTTGCGCATGAAGTCGCTGCACCTGGGCGCGGTGGAGGACTTTCCCTTCATCGACGCGCCGTCCGCCCGCGCCATCACCGACGGCTATCAGTTGTTGCAGGAGCTCGGCGCGGCCGACGAGGCGCGCGAACTCACGCCCCTGGGTCATGAACTCGCGCGGCTGCCGCTCGACCCGCGCGTGGGTCGCATGATTCTGGAAGCGCGCACGCGCGGCGCTTTGTCCGAGGTGCTGGTCATCGCCTCGGCGCTGTCGGTGCAGGACGTGCGCGACCGGCCGATCGAGGCGCAGGCGCAGGCCGACGCCGCGCATGCCAAGTTTGACGACGACCGCAGCGAATTTTCGGCCACGCTGCGGCTGTGGCAGTGGATCGATGCGGCGCGCGGCGGCCACGGCAGCACGCACAAGCTCTCGAACCGCCAGTACGAGCAGCTCTTGCGGCAAAACTTCATCAATCTGCGACGCCTGCGTGAGTGGCGCGACATCCACACGCAATTGCTCACCGTGGTGACCGAACACCGATGGCGGCTCAACACCGAGCCCGCCAGCTACGAGCAGATTCATTGCGCGATGCTCGCGGGCCTGCTGGGCAACGTGGGTTGCAAGCTCGAGGACGAAGAGGTCTACCTCGGCGCGCGCGGCATCAAGTTCTACCGCCACCCTGGTGCGCATTTGCGGAAGAAACCGGGGCGCTGGGTGGTCTGTGCGGAGCTCGTCGAAACCGCGCGGCTCTACGGGCGTGGCATGGCCAACATCGAGCCCGGGTGGATCGAGCAGATCGGAGCGCATCTGCTCAAAAAGCAGGTGCTCGACCCGCACTGGGAGAAAAAGGCCGGCGAGGTGGTGGCTTTCGAGCGCGCGACGCTCTATGGCCTGGTCATATACAGCGGTCGGCGCGTGTCCTATGCGCGGGTCGATCCAGTCGCGGCGCGGGAGATTTTCATCCGCGAGGCGCTGGTCGCTGGCGAGTGGGACAGCAAACTGCCCTTCTTGGCCGCCAACCGCAAGCTCATCGCGCAGGTGCAGCAACTCGAGCACAAGGCGCGGCGCCAAGATGTGCTGGTCGATGATGCGCTGATTTATGCCTTCTACGACCAGCAAATTCCGCCCGAAATTTGCACCGCGCGCCAGCTCGAGGACTGGTGGCGCGTAGCGTCTCGGAGCCAGCCGCGCTTGCTGTTTCTGAGCCGTGATGAACTCATGCGGCATGAGGCCGCGGGCATCACCACCGGCGCTTTCCCGCCCGTGGTGCGCCTCGGCGGGGTGGACTGCAGCGCCAGCTACCTGCACGAGCCCGGCAACCCCCGCGACGGGCTGACCGTCACGGTGCCGCTGTTCGTGCTCAACCAGGTCAGCGAGGCTCGGTGCGAATGGCTGGTGCCCGGCATGCTGAAGGAAAAAATCCAGGCGCTGCTCAAAAGCCTGCCGCAAAAGCCGCGCAGCCGCTTCGTGCCGCTGCCTGAGAGCGCGGCACGCTTGGCTGAGGAACTCGGCGCGGAAGGCGTGTTCGGTCACGGCAGCCTCACCGATGCGCTGCTCGAGCGCGTGCGCCGCGACAGCGGGCTCGACGTCAAGCGCAGCGACTTCAAGCTCGACATGCTGAGCCCACACCTGTTCATGAACCTGCGCGTGGTCGATGAACACGGACGCCAGCTCGGCGAGGGCCGCAGCCTCGCGGCGCTCAAGGCTGAACTCGGCGGCAAAGCGCGCGGCGCGTTCCAGGCCTTGGCGGCGCTGCAGAAGGCCCCAGCGGCCGAAAGCAGCACCCAGATCCAAAATTCTGAAGAAAAACCCGGGAAGGCCAGCGCGAAACGGTCCGATCATGCTCTCAAAACAGAAGCGCCAGCGACTGCCAACGCCGAGGCGCGCTACACCACCTGGAGCTTCGGCACGCTGCCCGAGCTGATGGAAATCCGCCGCGGTGCGCAAACCCTCGTCGGCTTCCCTGCGCTGATCGACCAGGGCGACGCTGTGGCCATCGAGGTGTTCGACGAACCGGAGGTCGCGGCAGCGCGTCACCGCGCCGGGCTGCGGCGGCTGTTTGCACTGCAGATCCGCGACGCACTCAAATACCTCGAAAAAAACATCCCCGATCTGCAAAAAATGGCCGTGGCCTACCTGGGGCTGGGGACTTTGGAAGACCTGCGCGCGCAGATCATCGACCTTGCGCTCGACCGCGCCTTTCTGCTCGAGCCTCTGCCAATCGACGCCACGAGCTTCGAGCGGCGCGTCGGCGAAGGTCGCTCGCGCCTGACGCTGATCGCCAACGAGATCGCGCGCTTGGCCAGTCAAATCCTCGCGGAATACGCGGCCGCCACGCGCAAGCTCAAAGACTCCCGACCGAGTGCCGAGGTTCAGGCCGACATCCAGCAGCAACTCCAGCGGCTCATGCCCCGCCGCTTCCTACTCGAGACACCTTGGGCGGCGTTGCAGCACCTGCCGCGCTACCTCAAGGCCATCGTGATGCGCCTCGAAAAATGGCGCACCGACCCCACGCGCGACGCGCAGCGCATGGCGGACGTGCGGGCCATGGAGCAACGCTACTGGCGTCTGGTCGCCGAGCGCAAAGGCCAGACCGATGCGCGCATGAACGAATACCGCTGGCTGCTCGAAGAACTGCGGGTGAGCCTCTACGCCCAAGAACTGCGCACGCCCCAGCCCGTGAGCACCAAGCGGCTCGACAAGCTCTGGGCGCAGTTGCTGCACTGAGCGGCTGAAATCTGCATCGGGTCGACGGCACGCAAGCCGGCAGGCTAGGGCGGCCGGCGCACGACGCTGCGGCAGCAACCCCAATTGCATGCGGGCCTTGGCGTTGGCGTACTTGCGCGGCTCAGGCTCACCGGTCACGATGCACAACCACGCCAACGGTGGCGCTTTGGCGCTGCGCCCGCTTGTCGTCCCGGTACTTTCTGAAATGGAGGAGATCCCCATGAATCACCCGCAGATGTTCCTCGATGCCAACGCCCATGCGTTTGACCCTGCAAGGCGCCGCTGGCTGATCGGTGCAGCCGGCATCCTCGCGCTTGGCGCGGAGTTCGCCCTCCCGCGCCAGGCCGCAGCGGCCACGCCCATCGCCTTGCCCGCTTTGCCCTATCCCGAGTCGGCGCTCGCACCCGTGATTTCCGCGCAGACCATCGGCTTTCATTACGGCAAGCACCACAAGGGCTATGTCGACAATCTGAACAAACTGATTGCGGGCACGCCCATGGCCGATCTATCACTCGAGGCGATCGTCAAGGCCAGTGCGGGCCAGCCCGACAAGGCCGCAGTGTTCAACAACGCCGCGCAGGTCTGGAACCACAGCTTTTACTGGAACAGTCTTCGGCCCGGCGGCGGGGGCGAACCACCTGCGGCCCTCCGCGAGCGCATGATCGCCTCCTTCGGCAGCGTAGAAACCTGCAAGAAGGAACTGGCCGCGGCCGCGATGGGCCAATTCGGCAGCGGCTGGGCTTGGCTGGTTGCGGATGGTGATCGGCTCAAGGTCACCCGCACTCCGAACGCGGAAACCCCACTGACCGACAGCCTCAAGCCGCTGCTGACCATCGACGTGTGGGAGCACGCCTACTACCTCGACTACCAGAACCGCCGCGCTGACTATGTCCACGCGCTGCTCGACAAACTCGTGAACTGGGAATTTGCGCTGGCGAATCTGGGGTAGCGCGCGGGGGGGCAGCCCTGCCTCACCGGTCGCTGGCGTGGCCACGATCGTGGCGTTGGCGCTGACGGTCCAAATACCAAGCCAGGAAAGGCAGCAGCAGCATCGAGCCCGGAATGAACCAGATGAGCACGTAAGGCCCAAGGGCGGACGCCGAGCGGAGGATGCCACGCAGCTGCCGCTTGTCCTCCGGCGTCCATTTGCCACCGCGGCGCTGCTTCATCAGCAGCGGCCAAGCACCTTTGATGTTGCGCAACTCGTCGCTCAGGCGCTGCTTTTCGCGCCGTCCGCTGTCTTTCACCGAATCCCAGCCGCGCGCCAGGGCCGATGGCGATTGCTCCCCAGCCGCACCCCGAAGCTTGCGCGCAGGCCAAGGCCGCCAACGATGCCATGCCGGCTTCGCTGCGCGCGCCGCGGAAGCGCTGGGGTCGGGTTTGGGTTCCATGAAGGGGATTGTGACCCAAACCGCGGCTTTCAGCGCGTTCATTCGCGGCCATTTGCTACAAAGTTTGAGGGAATTCAAGCTCCTGACCGCCTGCCCCCAGGTACGTAGGGCCCTGGCTCACAGCCGGGCGAGGCGCTTGAGCGCCGCGTGCAGTGTTTCGTCTCTTTTCGCGTAGCAAAAGCGAATGACCCGCTGGTCGAAGCCGTTGCCGTAAAACGCCGACAGCGGAATCGCCGCCACCCCGACTTCGCGCGTGAGCCACAGGCAGAACTGATCCTCGGGCAAATCACGCTCGGGCACCGCAAGACCGGAAATATCCACGCATTGGAAATAGCTGCCTTCACTCGGCAGCAAGCGAAAGCGGGTCTGTTCGAGCCCGGCACGGAAGAGGTCGCGCTTGGCCGCGTAGAACGCCGGCAGTTGCAAATACGGCTGTGGATCGGCCATGTAGCGCGCCAGGCCGTGTTGCATCGGTGTGTTCACGGTGAACACGTTGAACTGGTGGACTTTACGGAACTCGGTCATCAAGGGCGCCGGGGCGCAGACCGTGCCGACCTTCCAGCCGGTGACATGGTAGGTCTTGCCAAAGCTCGAGACGATGAAGGCCCGCGCCGCCAAACCGTCGAACGTGGCGGCGCTGCTGTGGCGGTTGGGCGCGTAGACCATGTGCTCGTACACCTCGTCGCTGATGATCAGCACATCGGTCGGAGCCAGGATTTCCTGCAGCCGCAGCCAGTCGTCGGCCTGCCAGATCGTCGCGCTCGGGTTGTGCGGCGTGTTGACCAGGATGGCCCGCGTGCGCGGGGTGATCGCCGCGGCGATGCGGTCGAAGTCGGGGCGGAAGCTGCCGGGCGTCAGCGGCACGGGCACGGCCACGCCGCCAGCGAGCTCGATGTTCGGCACGTAGCTGTCGTAGCAAGGCTCGAGCACGATGACCTCGTCGCCGGCGCGCACCACGGCCAGGATCGCGGTCAGAATTGCCTGCGTGGCGCCCGCCGTGATGGTGATTTCACTTGCCGGATCGTAGCGTCGGCCATAGAGCGCCTGCACCTTGTCGGCCACCGCCTGCCGGAGCTCGGCCACGCCGGGCATCGGTGGATATTGGTTGTGGCCCGCGCGCATGGCCTCGGTCACCGCATCGACCAGCCGGGGGTCGCAATCGAAGTCGGGAAAGCCCTGGCCCAGATTGACCGCACCGGTCTCGGCCGCCAGCGCCGACATGACGGAAAAAATCGTGGTGCCGACTTTCGGCAGCTTGGTCTGCAGCGCGGGCGTGCGCGTTGGAGGGCTTGGGTTCATGGGGCTAGATTTGGTAATCGGCCACGTGGCCGGTCATGGCCCGCTCGATCAGCTTGCGGTCGAGACGCTCGGACAGGAACTCTGCAAATTTGTACACGAAGTGACGCAAATAGGCGCCCTTGCGGAAGGCGACACGGGCTAGGTTGCGCCCAAACAAGTGGCCTGCGGGACGCGCCACGAGTTCACCGCCCGACAGCGTCGGAAGATCCCGCACGGCCATCTCGGCCACGATCCCAACGCCCAGTCCCAAACGCACATAGGTCGTGATGACGTCCGAGTCGATCGCCTCGAGCGCGATCCGGGGCACGAGGCGACGTGCTGCGAACGCCTGATCGATGCGGGTGCGGCCCGTGAACGAGGGGTGGTAGGTGATCAGCGGCTCATGCACGAGATCCTCCAGGCTCAGCCGCTCGACCGCCGCCAAGCGATGCGCCGCCGGCAGAACGATCATGTGCTCCCACTCGTAGCACGGCAAGGTGACGAGTTCGTCGAACTGCGCCAGGGACTCGGTCGCGATGCCCACCTCGGCGACATCGTCGAGCAGCATGCGCGCGACCTGCTCCGGCGTGCCCTGATGCAGCGCAATGTTCACCTTCGGGTAAGCAATGCGCAGCTTGGCCACCGGCTGCGGCAGGACATAACGGGCTTGCGTGTGGGTAGTCGCGATCGAGAGCGTGCCGCTGTCCTGCGCGCTGAATTGTTCGCCGATGCGCTTGAGATTGGCCACCTCGCGCATGATGATTTCGATGCTGCGCACCACATGTTCGCCAGGCTCCGTCACGCGCTTGAGCCGCTTGCCGTGGCGCGCAAAGATTTCGATGCCCAGTTCTTCCTCGAGCTCGATGATCGCTTTCGAAACACCGGGTTGGGAGGTATGCAGCGCGCGTGCCGCTTCGGTCAGGTTGAGCTTGTGCCGCAAGGCTTCCTGGACGAAGCGGAATTGGTGCAGATTCATGTCAGCGACTCCGGGGAGGGCTCTCGTTCTTCGGCTTCACCCAAACACCTGCGCACCGAAGCTTCAGCGCGCACCCAAGGCTTCGAGACCCAAGCGGGCGAGCAAATCGAGCACGGCGGGGTCTTCACCGGCAGAGGCGCGCAGATCGATCTCCAAGGAAGGATGCCGCGCGCGCAAGGCCGCAACCACAGCCGGCACATCTTCCCGCACATGCCGCCCCGAGCCCAAGAACAGTGGAACGATGACGACGCGGCACACCCCCTGGGCGGTGAGCGCATCGACCTCGTCCAGCAAACTGGGCGCCATGGACTCGAGGAAAGCCTTGCGGATGCAGGCTTCGGAATTCTGAGCCAAGGCTCGTTCGATGACCGCATCGAGAAACCCCGACCAAAGCGGGTCACGAGAACCGTGGGCGAGAAAGACCAGGGCCGCCCTCGGGGCTGGCTGAGCCCCGTGTTCGACCGCCGCGCGCGCGCAGGGCGGCTCTTTGGGTATGGCGTTTCGGGGTGGATTCATCGGCGTAAGACCAGCCATCCAAAGGCGCCGAGCGACAGCATCGAGTAGACCAGGCTGGGCGCAGCCGCTGCCAACCAGGGCGACCAGCTTTGCACGGTCCCGAGATAGCCAAACAGGTTGTTGAGCAGAAAGAAGCTGATGCCGGCCATGACGCCGCCGAAGACATAGCTGGTGATGCTGCCGGAGCGGAAGTGCAAGTAAGCGAAGGGCAGGGCGAGCACGACCATCACGAGGCAGCTCAAGGGGTAGAACACCTTGCGCCAAAAGGCGATTTCATATTTCAAGGCGCTTTGCCCATTGGCCCGCAGATGCTGCTGGTAGACGAACAGATCCCACGCCTTCATCCGCTCGGGATTGAGGAGCGCTGCCGAAACCATCTCGGCCGTCAAGCCCGTCTGCCAAGTCCATCTGGGGTCGGTCGCGCGCGCCACCCGCGGGCCGCGGTCGTCGCGCGTGAAGTAGGTGCGCGTGACGTCTTCCATCACCCACCCCTCGGGAGCGAAACGGGCCCGCGGCGCCTGGATCTGCAACTGCAGCCGGCCCGTCGCGTCGAAGGCGAACACCCGTACCCCCTGCATCGAACCGTCGCCGTCCAGGGCCCGCACATTCACGGAGTAGGACAGGCCGTCCTGATGCTCCTTGAGCCAGGCCCCGGTTTGGCCCACGGTGATCAGGCCCAGGTAGCTCGCCTTGAGCAGCTGCGCAGCCCGATTCGCCTGCGGAACGACATAGTCACCAATCAAAAAGGTCGAGGCGCTCAGCAGCATACCGACCTGGAGCAGTGTCCAGAGCGCCCGCGCCGGGCTGAGCCCGCTGGTGCGCAGGATGGTGAACTCCGAACTCTGGGCGAGCCGCGCCATGACGAACACCGTCCCGATCAGGGTCGCAATCGGCAACACCTCGTACAGATGCGAGGGCACGAGCAGCAGCACATAGCCCAAGGCTTGCGCGATCCGGTAGCCCGAGCCGCTGCGGCCGACCTGCGGCAATTCGTCGACGAGGTCGAAAAACAGGAACAGGGCCAGGAAGCCCAGGGCAACGAAGCCCACGGCCTGCAACACCTCGGCGTGGATCAGTCGGCGGATCGTTTTCATGCCGCCCTCGATTCACGGTTTGCCCGCGGGATCCATCGACGCCAATGCCAGCCGCTGTGCCGGACGGCCAGCCATCCCGCACCCAAAACAAAGGCCGTCCCATGCAGGCCCAACAGCAGGCTCGCCAAACCCATCCGCCCCTGCGCGATCCAGGCCTGACCGAGGTTGATGAGGTTGTAATACACCACGAAGGTCAGCAAGGCCAGCAGCAGGTTGCCGCTGCGGCTCGCTCTCGGGTGCACATTCGTGACGACCAGCCCCAGCAGCACCAGATTTGCCGCTGCCAAAACGAGCCCGAAGCGCCATGCCAGCTCGCCCCGGTTCGTCGGGGTCGGACTCTGCAGCAAGTTCCAGGTCGGGATCGCTTTGGCCGGCCGCGCCGGATCGAGGTTCACCGAGCGGTCTTTGATCCGTACGCCATAGCGGTCGAACTCGCTGACCTCGATGGCCAGCGAGCCATCGGCGGGGGTCTCGATCCGTTGGCCATCCAACAGCACCAAAAAACGTTGCCCATCGATCGTTTCCAAGCGCCCCATCCGCGCCGAGATCACCGCGAGGCGTCCGTTTTCCGTCGAAGAAATGAAGACGTTCGTGCCTTGACGGCTGTCGGGGCTGTCACGATCGATGAAAAACACCCGACTGCCGTCGGCTGATTCCTGAAACTGCCCAGGCGTCACCCGCTCGATATCGCCTCGCTGCTCGTAGCGGCCCCGCAGCTCGTCGATTTGCCGATTGGCCCAAGGCCAGGCAAACACGGCGAGCAGCCCGACCGCCACCAGGATCGGCCAGGCAAACCGCAACAAAGGCCGCGTGAACGCGGCCAGCCCCACGCCACTCGAAAACCAGATCACCATCTCACTGTCCGCATACATCCGTGAGAAGGTCGCGACGATGGCAATGAAGAGGCTCAGCGCGAGCAGCGTCGGCAGGTGACCCAGGACCGTGAATCCCATGACCAGCAACACATCGGACGGGCTCACCGATCCCCGCGCGGCCAGCCCCAAAGTGCGTATGAGCATGATCGACATGACGATCGTCGCCAGCACGACCAGGCTGGCGGCGAAGTTTCGCCCGAGCTCACTGCGGATGGAGGAATGGAATAACATCGACCGATCGTTCTCAAACCGCCAATTATGGACTTCGAAATTCTTCCCCTCGACCTCGCCTCGGCCGCGCAAACGCCGTGCGACGGCCTCCTCGTCTTGGTTCCACATGCCTACAAAGGCGGCCGATCCGGCTTGCCCAAACTGGTCGCTGAAGCGCTCGAGTCGGGCGATCTGGAAACTGCAGCCGGCAAGACCCTGCAGCTTTGGCAGCCTGCGGGCGTAGCGGCACGGCGCGTCGTGCTGGCGGGTTGCGCCGATGCAACGCCGCAGGCGCTGCGCCAAGCGGTGTCGGCAGGCGTCAGCCTCTTGCGCACGATGTCGGTTCGCCATCTCGTCGTGGCCTTTGCCGGCGCGGTCGACGCGCGCGGTCTGCGCGCCGCGGTTCTTGCGGCTTCCGAATCCAGCTATGTCTATACCGCCACGAAGAGCAAGCCCGAGCCACGCAAGCTCGAGCGCGTGAGCTTGGGACTTGCCCAGCCCGACGCCGAACTCGGCGCGGCTTTGGCCGAGGCCCAAGCCATCGCCGAAGGCGTCGAGTTCGCCCGCGAATGGGCGAACCGCCCGGCCAACCATGCCACGCCCGACCGCCTGGCCAAAGCCGCCCAGGAAATCGCCAAAGGCAGCAAGCTCATCGATTGCGAAGTGCTGGGGCCCAAGGAAGTCGAAAAACTCGGCATGGGCGCGTTCCTGGCGGTCGCCCAGGGCAGCCATGAGCCGCTGCGCTTCATCATCCTGAACTACCGCGGCGGCGCGCGGCGCGAGGCCCCAGTTGCGTTGGTGGGCAAGGGCATCACCTTCGACAGCGGCGGCATCTCGATCAAGCCGGCTGCCGAGATGGATGAAATGAAGTTCGACATGAGTGGCGCGGCGAGCGTCCTCGGCGTTTTCCGGGCCTTGGCGCGCCTGCAACCCAAGATCAATGTCGTCGGCTTGATCCCCGCTTGCGAGAACCTGCCCGACGGCAAGGCGGTCAAACCCGGCGATGTCGTCACCAGCATGAGCGGTCAGACGATCGAGATCCTCAATACCGATGCAGAGGGCCGCCTGGTGCTGTGTGACGCACTCACCTACGCCAAACGGTTCGAACCGCGCGCCGTCATCGACATCGCGACCCTGACCGGGGCCTGCATGATCGCTCTCGGTTCCGTTCGCAGCGGGCTCTTCTCCAACAGCGATGCGCTGGCCGCCGCCCTCGAGCGAGCGGGCGAGTCGGCCCAAGACCTGTGCTGGCGGATGCCACTCGACGATGAGTACGCCGAGGGTCTCAAAACCAACTTTGCCGACGTCGCCAACGTGGCGGGCCGCGCTGCGGGCGCGGTCACAGCCGCAAAGTTCTTGCAGCGCTTCGTGGAAGGGCTGGAATGGGCGCATCTGGACATTGCCGGTACCGCCTGGAAAGGTGGGCAGGCCAAGGGGGCGACCGGCCGTCCGGTGGGCTTGCTCCTCAGCTATTTGCTCTCGGTCGCCCATCACCTCACGGAAGCAGCACCGGCCGCTGCGGCCTCCCCTCAAGCAGATTCGCCGCAGGCACGGGGCCGTCGCCCACGGCCCGCGAAGGGTTGATGAAGCCGGAGGTTTTTTTCTTGTTGAACGCGCACGACCCGACGGCCCAGGTCTGTCGGGTCGTGCGCCGGATGCTCACCCGTGGCTCCACGGTGGCCATCTGCGCGAACTCGGAGCGCTTGAGCCTGATCGACCGCGCCCTGTGGTCGGCAGATGCGCAGTCGTTCGTGCCGCATTGCCGCAGCAGCGCCCCCGAGCCGCTGCGGCGGTACACACCGGTCTTACTGTACGAGGAGCGCGAGGCCGCGCCCCCGGCAGAGACGCTGATCCACCTTGGGGCCACTCTGGCTCCCGGATGGTCTGGCTTTGAAAGAGTGGTCGAAATCGTCGGCGACGATCCGTCCTCGGTGGCCGAGGCGCGCCAACTTTGGCGCGGCTACACCGCGCACGGCTGCAAGCCGCAGCACCATGATTTAAGCCTCAGGGCAGGGGGCGCCGATGCCTGAGCGACTGCAAGCGCCACCCACTGCCGCCTTGCCCATCCTGACCGAAGTGCTGCGACCGATCGGTGACGGCCTTGCTTGCATCGAGGCCGCCCCGCCTGTCCCGACCAAAGCGCCTTCAGCCCCGTCGGCCCAGACGCCGTCAACCGCAGCTCCAGCGAAGTTCGCCGAAGCGGAACGACCGGCGGAACTTGCGCCCGCAGTCGAAACCGATGCGCTCGATCCGGTGCATGTCCCGGAATCTTCCGACCCGGGGGCGGTTTTTGCAGCGCTCGAAGCCCGGATGGTCGAAGTGCTCGATCTCGAATTGGAACGTGTCCGCCGACGTTTGCTGGATGAACTGCAGCGGATGCGGGCGCACGGCCTTGACCCTGCTCGGGACGCTCCGAGAGAGACAGAGATCCCCCCTCAAGCTCCGGCGCGTCCGGATACTTCGAAAGGCTAGCCGCTTGCTCGTCGATGCCCACACCCGGGAACACGCTAATGGATTCAAGGGCTTTTTTGCGCTATCGTTTCACCGTTGAATTCAATCAACGTTGACCTTCCAACTTTGGAGATTTTGAACATGCAAATGAAACTGAAACTGACGGTGTTGGCTTCGCTAGCGGCTGTTTCTGGCCTGGTCGCGGCGCAGGACGTGCAGGTCGTGAAAATCGGACACGCGGCTCCGATGTCCGGCCCGCAGGCGCACTATGGCAAGGACAATGAAAACGGCGTGCGCATGGCCATCGAAGACCTCAACGCGCAAAACATCGTGATCGGGGGCAAGAAGATCAAGTTCGAGCTCGTGCCGGAAGACGATGCGGGCGATCCGAAGCAGGGGACCGCCGTCGCTCAAAAGCTCTGCGACGCCAAGGTCAACGGCGTGGTGGGCCACCTGAACTCGGGCACGACGATCCCCGCTTCGAAGGTCTACCATGATTGCGGTATTCCGCACATCACGGGCGCGGCGACCAACCCCGATCTGACCAAGCCGGGCTACAAGACCACGTACCGCATCATTGCCAACGACAACTCGCTGGGTGCGGCGCTCGCGTACTACGCCGCCGATGCGCTCAAACTCAAGACCGTGGCCGTCATCGATGACCGCACGGCTTATGGCCAGGGCGTTGCCGAAGTGTTCAAGAAGACCGCCGAGTCCAAAGGCCTCAAGGTGGTCGACCAGCAATTCACCAACGACAAGGCCACCGACTTCATGGCCATTCTGACCGCGATCAAGGCCAAGAAGCCCGACGCCGTGTTCTACGGCGGTATGGACGCCCAAGCGGGCGCCATGCTCCGTCAAATGGACCAACTGGGCCTGACCAACGTCAAGTTCTTCGGTGGCGATGGCATCTGCACGAACGAAATCGTGAAGATCGCCGCGGGCGCCAAGAGCTTGAGCAACGTGGTTTGTGCCGAAGGCGGCTCTTCGATCGCCAAGATGCCGGGCGGTGTCGAGTGGAAGAAGCGTTACGACGCGAAGTTCCCGGGCCAGTTCCAGATCTACAGCCCGTATACCTACGACGCGACCTTCGTGCTGGTCGACGCGATGAAGCGTGCCAACTCGACCGACCCGAAGGTCTACACGCCCGAAATCATCAAGACGAACTACAAAGGTGTGACGGCCAACATCCAGTTCGAGCCGAACGGCGAGCTGAAGAACCCGGCCGTGACCTTGTCCGTCTACAAAGACGGCAAGAAGGTTGCGCTGAACTGATCTTCGGCCGATACACGAAGAAAAAGCCACCTTCGGGTGGCTTTTTTGTGGTGAGGTCGGAGCAGTGGCGGGAACACAGGCTTTGCATGGACGCCTGTGCAGACGTCATTCATGACTTTACATAATATACATCGTATGAAACTGCGAGGCGATCGTCGGGATCGCATCGGTCAGCCATCCCCGCCAGGACCGAATGGCCAATGCGGCTCACCATTCGCCCTTGGGCCGCCGGGCACGGATGAATGCGGCGATCAGTTCTGCGGACTCTGCGTTTTTTGCCATCTGCGCAAAGTCGATCGCGGTCAGCCCCAAATCGTTTTTCAAGCTCGGATCTGCGCCTTCTTCGAGCAACAACTTGACGGCCGCCGGCGTGCCGTACCGGGCGGCCATCATCAAGGGCGTCGTT
The DNA here is from genome assembly GCF_022759015.1 of Tibeticola sp. Lineage (NCBI taxonomy): Bacteria > Pseudomonadati > Pseudomonadota > Betaproteobacteria > Burkholderiales > Comamonadaceae > Tibeticola > Tibeticola sp. The sequence continues at coordinate 29,333 of NZ_JAEMQB010000037.1, forward strand.
CCATTGGGGGACGCGGCGTCGATGTACGCATGCTCATCGAGCAGGATCTGCATGATTTCGACATGGCCTCGGCTGGCCGCATAGTGCAGCGGCGTCCAACCCGGCTTGTTGACGTCCGCGTCGCGGGCGATCAATCGCTGTACCCAAGCGCGTTCGCCTTTGATCGCGGCGAGCATCAAAGGACTCTCGTCATGGCGGTTGCGCCGCTCGACGTCCACGCCCGGAACGTCCAACAGCAACTCGACCACTTGCCGCGAGCCTTCGCGAATCGCCATCAACAGCGCGGTTTCGCCTTCGGGGTTCGGCGTGTTCGGATCGAACCCGCGCTGCAACAGCCGCCGAACGGTATCGGCGTCGTCGCGCAACACGGCCGTGAAGAAATCCTCATAGGAGCCGGCTTCCGCGAGCCCGAAAACCGTCGCCGCCAGCGCGCCGAGCCACAGCGTGCGGCGGCGCGGCTGCCAATGCCGCAAGCGCTCAGCCATGTTCACGCACCCGCGAAAACAGCCGATCGAAATTGGCGCTGGTCAGCGCGCCGATCGCCTCGGGATCGCTGCCGCGCAGTTCCGCCAGCTTCGCCGCCACCAGTGGCACATAGGCCGGCGTGTTGAGCTTGCCTCGATGCGGCGTGGGTGCCAGATAAGGACTGTCGGTTTCGATCAGCAAGCGGTCATCTGGGACGAAGCGCGCCACTTCTTGCAGGGCGATCGCGTTTTTGAAGGTCACGATGCCTGAAAACGAAATGAAGTAGCCGAGATCGAGCACCTGGCGCGCGACCTCCATCGACTCGGTGAAGCAGTGAAACACGCCACCGGCGCCACTGCCCTGCCCCTCCCCCTCTTCCCGAAGAATGCTCAAGGTGTCTTCGGCTGCCGAGCGGCTATGGATCACCAGCGGTAGGCCGGCTCGTTGTGCGGCCCGGATATGCGTGCGAAAGCGATCGCGCTGCCATTCGAGGGCCTCGATACCACGACCGCCTTTGCGGCCTTCGAGGTCGTAGTAGTCGAGGCCGGTCTCGCCGATCGCGACCACCCGCGGCTTGGCCGCACGCTCCACGAGGTCGGCTATGGAAGGTTCGGTCACCCCCTCGTTGTCGGGATGGACGCCCACCGAGGCCCAGACACCCTCGTCGCGAAGCGCGAGCGCGTGGACGTCGTCAAATTCTTCGATGGTGGTGCAGATGCACAGGGCGCGCGTGACTCGGGCCTCGCGCATTTGCGCGCGTATGGACGCGAAATTCTCCGCGAGCTGAGGAAAAGTCAGATGACAGTGTGAGTCGGTAAACATGAAGGGCTGCAAAGGGGTTCAACGTAAATCCGGCGGTTGGGCGCGCCCGGGCGGGCTGACGCATGCGCTTCACCGCCAGCGCCCAGGACCGGCTGACGCGGGCCGTTCAGAGGGTTTGGGTTGGGCGCTCGGATGCCAAGTGCGCGCCCAGCATCTGCTCGATTTTGATTTTGAGTTGCCGCGACTTTTCGTCGCTGGGCAAACGGACACCGACCCCCTGGGTGCGGGTGCCCGAAGCTCGAGGCGTGATCCAGGCCACCGTGCCGGCCACCGGGTAACGCTGCGGATCGTCGGGCAGCGTCAGCAGCATGTAGATGGTGTCGCCAAGCTGGTACTCCTTGGCGGTTGGAACGAAGATGCCCCCGTCCTTGAACAAGGGGATGTAGGCGGCATACAAAGCCGCCTTCTCCTTGATGGCGAGTTGGATGACGTTCGAGCGCGAAGCGGCTGAGGAAGCGGCGGGCGGCGTGGACATGTGCGAAGTTTAGGCCATGCGCAGGACTTTGTGGGCCTGTGCCGCGAGGGCTTCCAGAGCCAGGGCTGGCTGAAACGGGTGGTCTGCTGTTTCCGCAGCGCGCAAGAGCGCCTTGGCCCAGGCGCTCAAGGCAGCGAGCGCCGCAGCCGAGTCCACCTCCGCTCGGGCCACCGGGAGATCCTGGGGCTCAAAAAACCGCGGCTGGCCACCCAGACGACGAGTCATCAGGTCGACCGACAGTTTTTGCAGGAACGAGATCGATTGGGCGAGCGTCAAGCCGCTCAAGGCGGATGCATCGCCACGGGCCAAAGCCGCGGGCATCGCCGCCCACTGCGCGGCGCTGCGATCTCCTTGCGCGAGACGCAGCGCCTCGAAGGGCAGGCCACCGGCCAAGCGCAGAAAGGCGCGCGCGTCCTCGGCCGCAACGCCCTGCCGCTCCAGCCACGGAAGCACCTCTGCGCTGCTGGGCCAGGCGAGACTGACGCTTTGGCAACGGCTGCGGATCGTCGCGGGCAAGCGGTGCGCAGCCTGCGTGGCCAGCACGAAGCGCGTTTCTCCCGCGGGTTCCTCGAGCGTCTTGAGCAGAGCGTTGGCAGCGATTTCGTTCATCCGGTCGGCGGGGTCGATCAGCACCACTTTGCCTCGACCGCGGGCGCTGGTGCGTTGGGAAAACTCGATGGCGTCGCGCAGAACCTCGACGCGGATTTCGGCGCTGGGCTTGCGGCGCTTCTCATCGATGTCCGCCTGCGCCTTCTCGGGCAAGGGCCAGCCGAGTGCCAGCAGATCGGTCTCGGGCATCAGCACGGCCAGGTCCGCATGCGCGCGGACTTCGATTGCATGGCAGCTGGCGCAGCCACCGCAAGCCCCGTCGGCCTTCGGTGCATCACACAGCCAGGCCTGAGCCAGCGCCAGGGCCAGCTCCCGCTGGCCGAGTCCACTCGGTCCCAGAATCAAAAACGCGTGACCGCGGCGCTCCAGAAGCTGCGCCAGAGCGGGGATCAACCAAGGCGGCAGGGTCGGCATGGGCAAGCAACATCCAGGAAAGGGGGGCAAGTGAGTTCACTCGCGGCGGGCAGGGGGCAGCGGCCAGCGGCTGGCGACGGCTTCGAGGACCTGATGCCAGACGAGCTCCGGTGGCTGCGCGGCATCGACGCGCACGATCCGACCGGCCGCCGCTTGCGCGCGCCGGGCGTAGCCAAGCCGCACGCGCTCGAAAAATCCGAGGGTTTCGGCCTCGAAGCGGTCGGGTGTGCGGGCGCGGGCGAGCCGCTCGGCGGCCTGTTCTGGCGTGATGTCGAACCAAAGCGTCAGATCCGGCTCGATCCAGCGCTGAGCTTCCGACGCAGCCTTGGGTTCCGAGGCTGCGCCACCGGTTGCTCGGGTGGGGTCGCCGGGCGTATCCGGAACGCTCTGCACCCAATGTTCGAGCTGGGTGAGCATGTCGTCCGACAAGCCCCGGCCCGCGCCCTGGTAGGCGAAGCTGGCATCGGTGAACCGGTCGCACAAGACCACCGCGCCACGATCGAGCGCCGGAACGATGACCCGCAGCAGATGGTCGCGCCGCGCGGCAAAGACCAGCAGCACCTCGGTCAAGGTGTCCATCGCGTCGTGAAGGACCATGGAACGAAGCGCCTCCGCAAGCGGCGTGCCGCCCGGCTCCCGGGTCACCACGACTGTCTGCCCGCGTTCGCGCAGCCATTGCGCCAAGGGCTCGATATGCGTCGACTTACCAGCGCCGTCGATGCCTTCAAAGCTGATGAAGCAGCCGCGCGGCGTCTCGATCATGGGGGTGCGGGTCGTCATGGGGGGCTATTGTCCGCGCTGATACCGGTTGACCGCTCGGTTGTGTTCTTCGAGCGTAGCGCTGAAGTGACTGCTGCCATCGCCGCGCGCGACGAAGTAAATCGCGTCGGTGTTTGCGGGCTGCACGGCGGCAAGCAGCGAAGCGCGCCCAGGCATGGCGATCGGCGTGGGCGGCAGGCCGCTGCGGGTGTAGGTGTTCCAGGGCGTGTCGGTCTGCAGGTCGCGCTTGCGCAGGTTTCCGTCGAAGCGCTCGCCGAGCCCGTAGATCACCGTTGGATCGGTCTGCAGCGGCATACCGCGGCGCAACCGGTTGATGAACACGCCGGCAATCAAGCGGCGGTCTTGCTCGCGGGCGGTTTCTTTCTCGATGATGCTCGCGAGGATGAGCGCTTCTTCAGCGCTGGCGAGCGGCAGGTCGCTGGCACGCAGCGCCCAGGCCGCGGCGAGTTGGTGGTCCATGGCCCGCATCGCCCGCGCCAGGATGCTGAGGTCGCTGGCGCCTTTGGCATAGGTGTAGGTGTCGGGGAAGAAGCGACCCTCGGGTGCCACGCCCGGCCGACCCAGCGCCTGCATGAGGGTGGCGTCGTCCAGTGCCCGGCTGTCGGCCCGCAGGTCGGAGGCTTGCGCCAGCGCGGCGCGCACCTGTCGCCAGTTCCAGCCTTCGACGATGGTGAGGGTGCGCAAGCTCTCCTCGCCGCGCACGAGCTTGCGCAGGAGCGAGCGCGGCGTGGTGCCCGGTTCGAGCGCGTAATTGCCCGCCCGGATCTGCCGTGCCTGGCCTGAGAGCCGAAACCAGGCATACAGCGCGAGCGGTGACACCGGCACGCCCGCATCGGCTACGGCTTGCGCGACCGCACGCGGGGGCGTGCCGGGCTCGATCGAGAGATCGACCGCCTCGCCCGAAATCGGCAGCGGCTGGTGGATCCACCACAGGCCCGCGCCGCCCAGCAGCAGCACCGTGACCCACAGTGCTTTCAAGACCCGACGCACGACGCTGCTACCTTCATGGGAAACTGGCTCGAAGACAATCGATCATCATAATTCAGGGCATGATGCAAGCGTCGATGAATGAACGGACTCCCCCCCTCCCCCTCCATGGCGTGGCTGCGTTGCCGCAACTGGGCGTGATTCGTGCCGAAGGCGAAGACGCCGCGCGCTTTCTGCACGGCCAGCTGACGCAGGATTTCCTGCTGCTCGGGCCCGATGAGGCGCGCTTGGCGGCGTTTTGCTCGCCCAAGGGCCGCATGCTGGCGAGCTTCATCGGCATCAAGCCCACGCCGCAAGAAATCCTGCTGGTCTGTCAGGCCGACGTGCTGCAGACCACGCTCAAGCGGCTGTCGATGTTCGTGCTGCGCGCCAAGGTGCGCCTGAGCGATGCCAGCCCCGCCTACGAACTGCGCGGCCTGCTTGGGAATGCTCTTTCTTCGATAGCAGAAGAAGACCGAAAGACGCTGGCGTGCAAGGATTTTGGCTCGGGAAAACTGGTTTTTCTGCATCCAGCGCCCAGCCTCTCCCGCGCGCTCTGGATCGCCCCGCGCGGCACGCCCGCGCCCGCCGGGGCGGAACTCGACCCCGTCCTCTGGCAATGGGCCGAGGTCCAAAGCGGTGTGGCCTGGGTCAGCGCAGCGATTTCCGACCAGTTCGTGCCGCAGATGCTCAATTACGAGTCGGTTGGCGGCGTGAACTTCAAGAAGGGCTGCTATCCGGGCCAAGAGGTGGTTGCGCGCAGCCAGTTCCGGGGCGTGCTCAAACGCCGGGGCTATCTCGTGCACGGGGAAGTCGAGCTTCGCGCGGGCCAGGAGGTGTTCCGCGCGGCCGACCCCGAGCAGCCCTGCGGGCTGGTGGCGCAAGCAGCCCCCTCGCCTTTCGGCGGCTTTGATGCCATCGCCTCGTTGCAGATCAGCGCGGCCGAGGCCGCCGACCTGCACCTGGGCGCCGCGGATGGACCGGCATTGTCGCTGCGTCCCCTGCCCTACGCGCTCTTGGCCGACGTCTGATCGCCACTGAGCCGACGCGCGGAGGCGGCGCCGCGCTCACAGCCGGCTGCGATACGGCTCCGGAATGCGCTCGCGCACCGCGTCTTTTTGCTCAGGAAGCGCCGCCGCCAGCGCAGCACGGTACGCGGCCAGTGCCTTGGCCTCGTCATGCACGCTGTTGTCGGCGGCCCAGATGTCGCCGCTCTTGAGGAAGCCGTCGATCGCATATTGGGGCCAGCGCTGGCTGCGCAGTTCGAGCGCGCGCAGCGCCAACGGCCAATCCTTCGCGCGGCCGCCGAGCACATAGGCGCCGTTGAGCAGATCGAAGTCAAATTGCCCTTGCTCGACCAGCCGCTTGGCGAGGGAGTAGGCCTCGTCTTCGCGGCCGCTGCGGCTGAGCAGGATCACCTCCAGCGAGTTCAGTGACGGTGCCTCGGGCTGCACGTCGCGCGCCCGCATGAGCAGCACGATGGCCTTGTCGAGCTGGCCCATCTGGGCATAGCCACGCGCGATGTTGGCCAGGATGGCTACGACGTAGGGCCGCGAGGCCAGCACCGACTCCCAGACCCAAGTCGCATCGGCCCAGTCGCCCCAGCGTGCCATTTCGTCGGCAGCCATGGGGGTGATCTTGCGGTAGTGTGGGTTGATCGCGATGCCTTCGCGCAGGCTTTGCAGCATTTCGCGCTTGAGGCCATCCCAGCGGGGGTCGTTGTACGCGCCGGATTGGCTGATGGTGAGCGCGATCTTGACCGCGTACACGATCTTGCGCTCGGCTTCGGCCGCCTGCTGGCTGATGTAGGCCGCCAGCGCCAACGCGAGCCCCAGCGCCGCGAGCGCCAAACGCGAGCGCACCGGACTCCACGGCAGCGCGCGGGCCCCGAGGCGCGCCAGCGAGCCCCCCTCGCCCGCAGCGAACCCGCGTGCGTCCGTCGCCGCCAGCAGGCCCAGCGCCAGCGCGAACCAGGCGCCGGTGCTTGCCAGCCGCCACGGAAAGCCGGCGTTGCTGACGATCAGGAACATCCCGAGCCCGAGCAGCGTGAACGCACGCAAGACGCCGTCCCCCGTCGCGTCCTGCCCGTGCGGGGCGTCGCTGGCCGCACGGTCCGGCAGCGCCCGGCTCCAGGTCCTCCAGGCGGCCGTCGCGAGCCAGCCCAGCAGAGCGAGCAGGAACAACAGGCCGACCAGCCCATATTCCGCGAGCAGTTGCAGCAGCTCATTGTGGGCGTAGTAGTCGGTTTCGAGTTGTGAGCCGCGCGGCAGGTAGCGCGGAATCTCCACCTCCCAGGCACCCGCGCCCACGCCGGTGAGCGGGTGCGCGAGCGCCATGCGCGTCGTGGCCTTCCACATGCCCCAGCGCATCGAGAACGAGCGCTGCGTGTATTCCTCGGCCTCGGTCATTGAGCGCGAGCGTGCCAGCGCCCGCTCGATGGCGGTGACACCCCGATGCTCGACGCGGTTCTCCTCCAAGAGTTTGGGGTTGCCCGTAGGAATGAAGCCCAGCACCAGAACCACCCCGAGCACCACGCCCGCCGCTTGCCCCAGCTCGCGCCCACGCCAGCCCGAAGCCGCGAGCGCCGCCTGATACCGCCACAGCGCGAGCGGCAGCGCCACAGCAGCGAACACGAGTGCCAGCAAGGCCGAGCGTGTGCCGGTCATCAGCACGGCCACCAGCGTCAAGCCCGTACTCGCAGCCCACAGCCAGCGCCGTGCGCCCGCGGGTGTGCGCAGCATCAGCAGCGCCGAGAACGGCAGCGTGCAGACCGCAAACTCGGCGAAGAAATTTCGGTTCACGAAGGTGGACGCGGGGTTCGGCCCCTGCGGGAACCCACTGAAGTCGACCCAGAACTGCAGCGCCGCCCAGACCGAGGCCACCACCGCGCCCGCGTGCACGCCGAGCAGCAAGCGGTCCACCCGCGGCCCATCGGCCAGTTGCAGCGTCAGCCACAGGAGCAGTGCGAGGATGGCCCAACGGATCGCCTCGACCCCCGCCAAATACGTGTGCGACCAGGCCATGCTGCCCAGCGCCCAGCCCATCAGGGCGAGCGGCAGCCACACCGCGCCGTGCCAGCGCAGCGGCTCCGTGCGCGAGCGCTGCGCCCAAAAAAACAGGGTCGCGGCGATCAGCGTGCCCCAGGCCACGATCATGGATTTGAGCGTGTCTTGCAGCATTTCCTCGCTGGGCACCCCCAGCGCCGGCGCGAGCACCAGCGTGAGGGCCATCACCACGGTGGCGCCGCCGTCGTCGGGCAGCGGCGATCCGTGACGCGCTGCGCGAGCCGGGGCTGCGCTGGCACCAAGCGGCGCGGCCTGATTCGGCAGATCGACAGCGGCGGCGCTCGCGCGCTTCGGTGCAAGAGTCGCGTTGCTCGTTGGGGCCCCGTGGGCCTGCTTTCGGGCCATCGGTACGCTCGGGGAAGCCGCTCAGGCCTGGGCGGGGGGACGGGGCATGGCCATTTCGATGTGCTCGATGCCGACCTCTTCGAAGGCCGCACCGCGCGGCACGAAGCCCAACCGGCGGTAGAAGGCCTCAGCGCTGCGCTGCGCGTGCAGGATCACCTCCTGGTCGCCGCGGGCCCAGGCCGCGTCGAGCAGCGCGCGCAGCACGCGCGCGCCCAATCCGCTGCCCCGCATGGCGCGGATCACCGCCATGCGGCCGATGCGCCCGACCCCAGCGGCGTGCTGCAGCAAGCGGCCCGTGGCCAGCGGCTGCTCGAGCCGGTTGAACACCACCGCATGCACCGCGGTGGCGTCGTCCACATCCCACTCGTCTTCGGCGCGGATGCCTTGCTCCGCCACGAACACCTCGGTGCGCACCGCCGACGCTGCGGCGCCCAGCGTGCTCCACGCACCGGTGGCCACGCGCACGACGGGCTTGCCGGCTTCAAAGTCGGCCAGCAGGTTGCGCAAGGCATCGGGCACGCGCCGCGCGGTCTGCGTGGTGGGGTCGGCGAAGACATAGATCAGTTCGCCACCGACGAGGAACTGCTCGCCGCGGAACACCCCGCCCGTGAACACCAAAGACGAATGGCCGACGCGCGCGCAACGCAGTCCGATCTCGAGGGTGTCGTCGGCACGGGCGCTGGCGTGGTATTCGACGCTGGCCTTACGCACATACAGGTCACCGCCCAGGGCCTCCATCGCCGCCTCATACGGCAGGCCGAGCGCGCGCCAGTAGTCGGCGATGGCCGTGTCGAAATACATCAGGTAGTGCGCATTGAAGACGATTTTCTGCATGTCCACCTCGGCCCAGCGCACGCGCAGCCGGGTCAGGCAGCGAAAGTCGGAGCGCTTCATCGACGACCTCCCGCCCAAAGACGTGCGGACACCGGCGTTACACAGGTGACGCCCGTGACGCCTTGGACATGGCAGCATGGACGCATCAGAACGAACCCCACAGGAGACACAGACATGGCCCTCATCCATTACGTGACGCAGATCCAATTCGAGGATGGCGCATTGGCCCTGCTGCCGCAGGAGTGCATGCGCGTTGGCATCCGCCGCCCGCTGATTGTGACCGACGCCGGGGTGCGCGCCGCGGGCCTGCTCGATCGCGCGCTCGCCGCTCTGCCCGGCGTGCCGCATGCGGTCTATGACGGCACACCATCCAACCCCACCGAGGCAGCGGTGCGCCAGGCGGTGGCCGTCTATCGTGAGGCTGCTTGCGACGGCTTGATCGCGCTCGGCGGCGGCTCGGCCATCGACTGCGCCAAGGGGGTGGCGATTGCGGCGACGCATCCGGGGCCGCTCAAAACCTACGCCACCATCGAGGGCGGCTCGCCCAAGATCACCGAGCGGGTCGCGCCCGTGATCGCGGTGCCCACCACCGCCGGCACCGGCAGCGAAGTGGCGCGCGGCGCCATCGTCATCGTGGACGACGGGCGCAAGCTCGGGTTTCATTCCTGGCATCTGGTGCCCAAGGCCGCCATTCTCGACCCCGAGCTCACGCTGGGCCTGCCGCCGCGCCTGACCGCCGCGACCGGGATGGACGCCATTGCGCACTGCATGGAAACCTTCATGGCGCCTGCGTTCAATCCGCCGGCCGACGGCATCGCGCTCGATGGCTTGGCGCGCGGCTGGGCCCACATCGAGCGCGCCACGCGTGACGGCCAAGAGCGCGAGGCCCGGCTGCAGATGATGAGCGCGTCCATGCAGGGGGCGCTCGCGTTTCAGAAGGGGCTCGGTTGCGTGCACAGCTTGAGCCACAGCCTCGGTGGCCTCGACCCACGGCTGCACCATGGCACGCTCAACGCGGTGTTCCTGCCCGCGGTGATCCGCTTCAACGCCGAGGCGGAATCGATCCGTCGCGAGCGCCGGCTCGAGCGGATGGCGCAGGCGATGGGCCTGCCCGCCCGCGCCGACCTGGCCGACGCGGTGCGTGCGCTCAACCAGGGCCTGGGCTTGCCCAGCGGCCTGGCCGAACTGGGGGTGCGCGAATCGCACTTCGACGCCATCATTGCCGGGGCCCTCGCCGACCACTGCCACAAAACCAACCCGCGCCTGGCGAGCGCCGAGGACTATCGAAGGATGTTGCTGGAGAGTTTGTGAGTGCTGCGGGCGACGCCGCGCCCGGCCTTGCTTCAACGCACCCCAGAGCGCCTCAAAGCGCCTCGACCCGCCGCAGGTCCGGCCGCTCCAGCCAGGCGGCCCATTCGTCGGCGAGTTGGCGGGCAGCTGCAGTGGCGGCGCTCCAGGCCTGCACGCGGGCGGCCAGGTCGGGCCCGTAGCGGGTGAAGTCGGTACGGTCGGGTAGTTTTCCGTTGGGCAGACGGCGGACCCATTCGGGGTCGGGCGCGAGCACGACGGTGGTGTCGAGGAACGAACTCGATCCGTGCCGCCATTTCAGCGCTTTGTCGAGCCAGCCCGGCACGACCTGCTTTTGAAAATGCGGGTAGAGCACCAGGCCCGCGCCGGGCCCGGGCTGCGGGCACGAGGCGTAATCCAGGTGCAGGTGGTAGTCGGTGATGCCGCCGTCCCAATACGCCCCAGGCGGTGCGCCGGGGATGTCGTGCACCGCCTGCAACACGAAGGGAATCGAGCAACTGGCCTGCAGCGCGGGCATGAAATTCTGTTCGGTGAGCGGCAAGGCCCGGGTGCGGAAGTCCCGCGTGGCAAACGGCAGGGCGTGCGGCGTGATGGAAAACACCACCCGTTCGAGCCAGGCCCCCAGCGCACGCCGCTGCGCCACGTTGCTCGCAAAAGCGCCCAGGTAACCCAGCGGCGTGAACAGCCCGTGCTCGCGCCGCAGCACATGGCGCCCGCGCGAGGTGAGGATGTGCAGCCGGTATCGCGGATGACCGAGCACTTCGCCGACCCGGCCGCCATAAAACAGTTCGAGGTTACGGGCAAAGGTCTCGCTGACCTGCCGGGCGCTTGGGCGCTTCTGCCCCGGCGGCAGCTCGTAGTGCTGACGGATGTAGTCATGCTCGAGCCGCTCGAACGCAGCGACCGCGTCGTCCAGACAGGCGGTGGCCATGCGCCACGCGCCGATGGAGGCGCCCACGAGATGCACCGGCTGCGTGCTGCGCGGCAGCCACTCGCCAAACAAAAAGCGATCGAGCGGCCCAAGGATCAGCCCTTTGGGTCCGCCCGCAGCCGCCGGAATGACGCCCACGTCCTGCGGCGCGAGGCCGTTTTGCTCGAGATGCCGCCGGGCAACGGGTCCGGCATAAATGCGCAGTGCGGAGGTGGCCATGAGGGCAGTTTTGGACGATTTTGGCAGATTGCCGGCGTCTTTCGGTCGATTGGTGCTATAGTTTTTGGAGTGTCAGCGGTGGGCGCCGGTCTGGCGCAATCGCGCGAACGCACTGGCCATCGCGGTGTTCGTAGGGACCGGCTCGCCGCGTGCGGCGCGTGCCCCGGCGCGGCCGGCAGGCTCGTAGCGGTTTTCGCGCGCGGCGTCGCGCCGGGCCGGTGCCGTGTCGAGCTTCATCGTCAGGCTGATGCGCCCCCGGGCCGCATCCACCTCGAGTACCTTGACCTTGACGATGTCGCCGGTCTTGACCACCTCGCGCGCGTCGCTGACGAACCTGTGACTGAGCTGGCTCACATGCACCAACCCGTCCTGATGCACGCCCAGATCCACGAACGCGCCGAAGGCCGCGACGTTGCTGACCGTACCCTCCAGGATCATGCCGGGCTGGAGGTCTTGCAGCGCTTCAACCCCCTCGTTGAAGCGCGCCACCTTGAAGTCGGGGCGAGGGTCGCGGCCGGGCTTTTCGAGTTCTCCCAGGATGTCACGGACCGTGATCGGGCCAAAGCGTTCGTCCGCAAAACGCTCGGGCTTGAGGCTTTTGAGGAGTTCGGGGCGCCCCATGAGCGCATCGACGGGCTGCCCGGTCGCTGCAATGATTTTTTCGACGACCGGGTAGGTTTCGGGGTGCACGCCGGTCATGTCGAGCGGGTTGTCGCCGCCTCGGATGCGCAAGAAGCCGGCGCTCTGCTCGAAGGTCTTGGGGCCGAGGCCACTGACCTCGAGCAACTGCCGCCGGTTGCGAAACGCGCCATGCGCTTCGCGCCAGCGCACCACGGCGCGCGCCACGCCCGGCGTGAGGCCCGAGACCCGCGCCAGCAGCGGCACGCTGGCGGTGTTGAGGTCCACCCCGACATGATTCACGCAGTCTTCCACCACGGCGTCGAGCGTGCGGGCCAGCGCGCTTTGGTTCACGTCATGCTGGTATTGGCCCACGCCGATGCTCTTGGGGTCGATCTTCACCAGCTCGGCCAGCGGGTCCTGCAGCCGCCGCGCGATGCTCACCGCGCCACGCAGGCTCACATCGACGTCGGGCAACTCCTGGCTGGCGTATTCGCTGGCCGAATAGACCGACGCGCCGGCCTCGCTGACGACTATCTTTTTCAGAGCAGAAGGTGACCATTCCGCGCCGGCATCGGCGGTTTTTTGCAAGAATTTGAGCACGTCGGCGGCCAGCCGGTCGGTTTCGCGGCTGGCGGTGCCGTTGCCGATGGCGATCAGAGCCACCCGATGCTTTTCGCACAAACGGGCGAGCGTGTGGAGGGCGCCGTCCCAGTCCTTGCGAGGCTCGTGCGGATAGACTGTAGCGGTGTCGACGAGCTTGCCGGTGGCATCGACCACCGCCACTTTCACGCCCGTGCGGATGCCCGGATCGAGCCCCATGACCGGCTTCGGGCCGGCGGGCGCGGCCAGCAACAGATCCCGCAGGTTGTCGGCGAACACCTTGATCGCGACTTTCTCCGCCTCCTCGCGCAGCCGGGTGAGCAGGTCGCGCTCGATCGAAAGGCTGAGCTTGACCCGCCAGGTCCAGGCGATGCATTTGCGAATCAACGCGTCGCCGGGGCGCCCCTGGTGGCTCCAGCCCAAATGCTGGGCGATACGGCCCTCGGCGACGCTCGGCTGGCCGGGCTCGGGCTCTACGGGCAACGCGAGTTTGACCTGCAACACCTCCTGGCTGCGCCCGCGGAGCACCGCGAGCGCCCGGTGCGAAGGCACCCGGCCGATCGGCTCCGCGTAGTCGAAATAGTCGCGGAACTTCGCGACTTCGGGCGCGTGCTCGTCCTTGCCTTCGACGCACAGGCTGCGCAGCACACCCTCGGCCCACAGCCACTCGCGCAGGTCTTGCACCAGACGGGCGTCCTCGGCCCAGCTTTCGGAGAGCAAATCCCGCACGCCATCGAGCACGGCCGCGACCGTCGAAAAGTCGGCACCTTCGACGCTGCCGGCCGGGCGCAGATAGGCCTGGGCTTCCGTCGTCGGGTCGAGGCTTGGGTCCGCGAACAGTCGCTGCGCCAGCGGCTCGAGGCCCGCCTCACGGGCGATCATGCCCTTGGTGCGGCGCTTCGGTTTGTAGGGCAAATAGAGGTCTTCGAGCTCCTGCTTGGTCGGCGCGGCTTCGATCGCAGCGCGCAGCGCCGGTGTGAGCCTGCCCTGCTCGTCGATGCTCTTGAGCACCGCGGCGCGGCGCTCCTCCAACTCGCGCAAATAGCCCAGACGCGCCTCGAGCTCGCGCAGCTGCACATCGTCGAGCCCCCCGGTGGCCTCCTTGCGGTAACGGGCGATGAACGGCACGGTCGCGCCGCCGTCGAGCAGGTCCACCGCCGCTTGTACCTGGCGAGCGGCCACGCGCAATTCCTCCGCAATCTGCGCGGTGATGCGTTGTTCGGTCTGCGCGGGCAAGCCACGCGCGGTCGCGGCCCCGGCGTTCGAAAATTCAGTCGTCATACAAACACGAGGAAATTCAGGTTCGAGAAAGGCCACGCCGGCCGAGCGCCGCCCGGCCGGGAAGGCGGCTTCCGCGCGGCCTCAGCCGCCGATACGCACCACGATGCGGCCGCGCACTTGCCCTGCCATGAGTGCATGCGCGCGCTCAATGGCAGCGGACAGCGGCACTTCCTCCGTCATGGCTTCGAGCAAAGCCGGGTCGAGGTCGCGGGCCAGCCGCGCCCAGGCGCGTTCGCGGCGCGCGAGCGGCGCCATCACCGAATCGATGCCCACCAGCGTCACACCACGCAAGATGAACGGCAACACCGTCGTCGGAAGTTCATTGCCCTGGGCCAGCCCACACGCCGCCACGACACCGCCATAGCGGGTCTGCGCCAGCGCATTGGCCAGCGTGTGCGAGCCCACCGCATCGACCACACCGGCCCACCGCTCCTTCTGAAACGGCTTGCCCGGCGCGGCGAGTTCAGCCCGGTCGATGACCTTAGCCGCGCCGAGCCGGTGCAGGTACGCGGCTTCCTGCATCTTGCCGGTGGCGGCGACCACGCGGTACCCCAGCCGACCGAGCAACGCGACGGCCACACTGCCCACACCGCCCGTAGCCCCAGTGACGAGCACCTCGCCGTCGCCTGGCTGAACGCCATGATCTTCGAGTGCCAGCACGCACAGCATCGCCGTGTAGCCCGCCGTGCCGATGGCCATGGCCTGCCGCGCGCTCAAGCCCTGCGGCAGACGCACCAACCACCCACCACGCAAGCGCGCCTTTTCGGCCAGACACCCCCAATGCGTCTCGCCGACGCCCCAGCCGTTGTGAATGAAAGCGTCACCCGGCTTCCAATCGGGATGAGACGACTCCACCACCTCCCCGGCGCCATCGATGCCTGCCACCATCGGCCACTGCCGCACGACCGGCGCCCGGTTCGTGATGGCCAAGCCATCCTTGTAATTGAGCGTCGACCAATCGACACGCACGAGCACATCGTCAGGAGGAAGCAGCGCTTCGTCGAGGCTACGGATGCTGGCGCGAAAGCCGGCCTCGTCTTTTTCTAGGAGCAGGGCTTGGAACATGGTCTACAAAGCTGGGGGGTCAATCGCTCTGAGGCGGCGCGCTGTAAGGCGGCCACTGCGGGAATAAGGGATTGTGCCGCGAAGCTTTCGGCGTGTCGAAAATTCCGTTCATCGCGGAAATCATGAAGTCCGAAATTTTGAAAAACAATGATTTATAGCTCGATCTTCATTTGACTTCTGATGAAGCAAGCCGTAAGCTCGACCCGATGCGAATTTTGATCCTGAGCCTGCTGCTTTGTGGCAGCGCGGTGGTGGCAGAGCCTGTGCCCACGCCTACCGCCACCCCAGACGCGCCCAGTGCGTCCACTTCCGCGCCTGCGCCGGGCCTCGTCGGCCGGGTCGGTGAACGACTGGTCAGCAGCCTGACGCAAGTCCGCACCAGCCTGGGCGACACCGCCTCGGGCCTGGTTGAAAACGCCATGGGCTTTCTGGGTGTCCCCTACCGGCGCGGCGGGAACTCGGCCGAGACCGGCTTCGACTGCAGTGGATTCGTCCGCAACGTCTACGAACAAACCGTGGGCTTAGTGTTGCCCCATCGCGCGAGCGAACAGGCGCAGGTGACGCAAGTCATCGACCGCGAAGAACTCCAACCCGGCGATCTGGTTTTCTTCAACACCATGCGCCGTGCTTTCAGTCACGTCGGGATCTACTTGGGTGAAGGCAAATTCATCCACGCCCCACGCTCCGGCGCCAAGGTGCGGGTCGAGGATATGCGTGAGGCGTATTGGCGCACGCGATTCAACGGCGCGCGACGCGTCATCAGCACCCTCCGAGACGGCGAGAGCAGCCAGTAAGCCCGTCCAACACCGACTGGTTCTTGGGCCCCCCGGTGCCTGGCTGCGAGCGGGCGTCGCATCCGCGCGAAGACGGGACCGATGCAAGCAAAGAAAAAGCCCGCATGAGCGGGCTTTCTTGTCGGGAAAACAGAATGGGTTGGTGGGTGATGCAGGGTTCGAACCTGCGACCCCTGCCGTGTGAAGGCAGTGCTCTACCACTGAGCTAATCACCCCTGCCCTGCCCGACGGATCAGGCAGCGCTGCGAAGCTTAGGATTATGCCATAGGATTTTCAGCGCACCCAAAGCGTGCGGCCACCGCTGGCCTTGTCCAGTTCGGCCAGCACCGCCTGGTGCGCCAGCCGTTCGGCCTCGTTGGGCTCGATCACCGGCAATTCGAATTGCCGCAGGTCGATGCTCACACGGGCCCCATCGGCGGCAAGCTCCTCTTCACCCTCGATCGGCAAGGCATCCTGGCCGCGGGTCAAACCGATGTAGACCTCGGCCAACAGTTCGGCATCGAGCAAGGCGCCGTGTAGCGTGCGGTGCGAGTTGTCTACGCCCAGACGGTCACAAAGCGCATCGAGGCTGTTGCGTTTACCTGGAAACTGCTGCTTGGCCAGCCGCAAGGTGTCGATCACACCAGCAATGTGCTGCTCCAGGGGCTCGCGGCCGAGCAACTCGAGCTCCTTGTTCAGGAAGCCCAGGTCGAAGTCGGCGTTGTGGATGATCAGCTCTGCCCCCCGCAGATAGTCGAGCACCGTGTCGACCACCTCGGCAAAGCGCGGTTTGTCGCGCAGAAATTCGTTGCTGATGCCATGCACCTTGAGCGCATCTTCGTGGCTGTCGCGCTCCGGGTTCAGGTACAGGTGCAGGTTGTTGCCTGTGAGTTTGCGGTTGACCAACTCGACGCAGCCGATTTCGATGATGCGGTCTCCGGCCGCGGCCGACAGGCCGGTGGTCTCGGTGTCGAGCACGATCTGGCGACTCATGTCGGCGCACCCTCTTTGGCGTGGTTGATCGAATACCGCGGAATCTCGATCACCAGGTCTTGCTGCGCCAGGATGGCCTGACAGGACAAGCGCGACTGGGGCTCCAGCCCCCAAGCGCGGTCGAGCATGTCGTCCTCGCACTCCTCGGTGGGATTTAGGCTGTCGTACCCCTTGCGCACGATGACATGGCAGGTGGTACAGGCGCAGCTCATCTCACAGGCGTGTTCGATCGGAATGCCGTTGTCGAGCAGCGCCTCGCAGATCGACGTGCCCGCAGGGGCCGAGACGGTCGCCCCCTGGGGGCAATACTCCGGGTGGGGAAGGATTTGGATCACAGGCATGGGTGCCCTTTCAAAGCGTGTCGAGACGCTGGCCAGCCAGCGCCTTCTGGATCCCGGCGTTCATGCGCCGGGCGGCGAAAGCCTCCGTCTCGGTCGCCAGCGCCTGGCTCGCGGCCTCGATCGATGGCGCATCGTTGGCCGCCTCGACGGTCCTTTGCAGCGCCTCCATGCGCTCCTCGATGCGCTCACGCTCGCCCGGCAACAACAGCGCGCCGTCTTGCTCGATGGCGCTGCGCGTGGCCAGCAGCAGACGGTCGGCGTCGACCCGTGCCTCGACGAGCGCGCGCGCCTTCATATCGGCCTGCGCGGTCGAAAAGCTTTCCTGCAGCATCCGGGCGATCTGTTCGTCGGACAGGCCATAAGACGGTTTGACATCGATCGCGGCCTCGACACCGCTCGTCAGCTCTTGGGCATGCACATGCAGCAAGCCGTCGGCATCGACGGTGAAGGTCACGCGAATCCGCGCCGCACCCGCTGCCATTGGGGGAATGCCGCGCAGCTCGAAGCGCGCAAGGCTACGGCAGTCGGCAACCAGGTCGCGCTCGCCTTGCACCACATGCAGCGCCAGCGCGGTCTGACCATCCTTGTACGTGGTGAAGTCCTGCGCCATGGCCGTGGGGATGGGTGTGTTGCGCGGAATGATGCGCTCGACCAAGCCCCCCATGGTCTCGATGCCGAGCGAAAGCGGAATGACATCGAGCAACAACAAATCGCCACTCGGGTCGTTGCCGGCGAGCTGGTTGGCCTGAATCGCCGCGCCGAGCGCCACCACCTCGTCCGGGTTGAGGTTGTTGAGCGGCTCCCGCCCGAAGAAATCGGCCACCCCCCGCTGAACTTGCGGCATGCGGGTCGAGCCACCCACCATCACCACGCCCTGAATGTCGGCTGGCGCGAGCTGCGCATCACGCAAGGTGCGGCGCACCACGGCCATGCAGCGCTCGGTGAGCGGCTGGGTTGCCGCCTCGAACTCGGCGCGTGTCACGCTCAGGTCGCGCCCAGCCTCGGGCCAGACTTCGCGCAAACCGACCGTATCGGCCGAACTCAAACGCTCTTTGACCCGGCGAGCCGCCAGCCGCAGGTGCGCCTGGCTTTCGGGGTCTGCGCTGCCCAGTTCGGGCGCACGCTCCAGCAGCCAGGCGGCCAAGGCGCGGTCGTAGTCGTCGCCGCCGAGCGCCGAATCACCACCGGTGGCGAGCACCTCGAAAACGCCTGAGCTCATGCGCAGGATCGAGACATCGAAGGTTCCGCCTCCGAGGTCAAAGACCGCGTAGATGCCCTCACTCGCGTTGTCCAGCCCATAGGCCACGGCTGCTGCCGTCGGCTCATTGATGAGCCGCAGCACCTTCAAGCCCGCAAGCAGCGCCGCATCCTTCGTCGCCTGCCGTTGGGCATCGTCGAAATAAGCGGGTACGGTGATGACGGCGCCGTACAACTCCGAGTCGAAGCTGTCCTCGGCACGCTGCCGCAGCGTCGCGAGGATCTCCGCGCTCACCTCGACCGGCGTTTTCACGCCTTGGACCGTCTCGATGGCGACCATTTCGGGGCGGTCGACGAAGCGGTAGGGCAAACGCTCCCGTTCGGCAATGTCGGCCAGCCGCCTTCCCATGAAACGCTTGACCGAAACGATGGTGTTCTGCGGGTCGGTCGCCGCCGCGGCCAGCGCTTCGTCGCCCACCACGCGTCGCCCGTCGGGCAGATAACGCACCACGGACGGGAGCAAAACCCGTCCTTGGGCGTCGGGCAGGCACTCGGGCGTGCCGTGGCGGACGGCCGCGACGAGGGAGTGCGTCGTCCCCAGGTCGATGCCCACTGCGATGCGGCGGGCGTGGGGATCGGGTGTTTGCCCGGGTTCGGAAATTTGGAGGAGTGCCATGAATGAATGATGGAGTCGCCGCGGCTACGGTCGCGCAGAGCCGTTTGGATGGTCCTGCTGGCGCGTCAGCGGCGCCGCTCGCGGGCCTCCGCCAGCTCATGCTGCTTTTGCAGCAGCGCCTGCCGTATCCGGTCGATGAACATGAGTTGTCGAACCGCCTCGGCCGCAGCCTTGGGGTCGTGATGGGTGTCGAGTGCCTGCTCAACCGCGGCGAGCGTTCGCGCGCGCGCCGCTTCGATCTCCGCACGCAAGGCTTCCAAGGCCTGCGCATCCTGCGCATCCTCGAGCGCTTCGCGCCAGGCCATTTGCTGCATCAGGAAGGCCGGCGGCATCGCCGTGTTGTCTTCGGCTCGAACCGGAAAGCCGTCGAGGCTACACAGATAGGCCGCCCGCCGCACCGGATCGAGCAAGCGCTGCCGCGCCTCGTTGATGCGAACCGCCCACTGCATCGCGAGTCGTTGCGCGGCCTCGCCCTGACTCGCAAAGCGGTCCGGATGGGCCTGCCGCTGCAAAGCCTTCCACCGGGCATCGATTTCCGCCGGGTCCTGGGCGAAGCGCCGCGGCAGTCCGAACAGCGCGAAGTCGTCCGACTGGAGCGTGGTTTCCGTCGCCTGCACCTGCGTCAAACCCTGAAGCTCTCGCCACACCCGCAGCGGTCACGCTCGTTCGGGTTGTTGAACCGGAAGCCTTCGTTGAGGCCCTCGCGCACGAAGTCGAGCTCGGTGCCATCGATGTAGGCCAAGCTCTTGGGATCGATGATGACCTTGACGCCGTGTTGCTCGAACACCAAGTCCTCCGGCGCGATTTCGTCGACGTACTCGAGCTTGTAGGCCAGGCCGGAGCACCCGGTGGTCTTGACACCGAGACGAACCCCAACTCCTTTGCCGCGACGACGGAGGTATTTCTTGATGTGCGCCGCAGCGGCTTCGGTCAACGTGATGGCCATCGGGCCCCCTTTAGCTGGCGTGTTTTTTCTTGTAATCCTCGACCGCGGCCTTGATCGCATCTTCGGCCAGGATCGAGCAGTGGATTTTCACCGGAGGCAAGGCCAGTTCTTCGGCAATCTGGCTGTTTTTGAGCTGAGCCGCTTCGTCGAGCGTCTTGCCCTTGACCCATTCGGTCACGAGCGAGCTCGAGGCGATGGCCGAACCACAGCCATAGGTTTTGAAGCGCGCGTCTTCGATCACGCCGGTCTCGGGGTTGACCTTGATCTGCAGCTTCATCACGTCACCGCAGGCGGGGGCACCCACCATGCCGGTGCCGACGCTTTCATCGTTCTTGTCGAAAGAACCGACGTTGCGCGGGTTCTCGTAATGGTCGACGACCTTTTGGGAATAAGCCATGATGAATTCCTCCTGAATCAAGCGGTCAATGGGCGATCAATGGGCGGCCCATTGAATGGTGGATAGATCGACCCCTTCTTGGTACATCTCCCAAAGGGGACTGAGTTCGCGCAGACGCGCCACGTTTTCGCGGATGGTCTGGACGGCGTAATCGACTTCTTGCTCGGTGGTCCAGCGACCCATCGTGATCCGCAGGCTGCTGTGCGCGAGCTCATCGCTGCGGCCGAGCGCGCGCAGCACATAGCTGGGTTCGAGCGAGGCCGAGGTGCAGGCCGACCCGCTCGAGACGGCCAAACCCTTGACCCCCATGATGAGCGACTCGCCCTCGACGAAGTTGAAGCTCAGGTTGAGGTTGTGCGGCACGCGCCGGGTTGGATGCCCATTGAGAAATACCTGCTCGACATCCTTCAGTCCGGCAAGCATGCGCTCATGCAGCGCGCGAACCCGGGCATTGTCCTCAGCCATTTCGAGCTTCGCGATCCGGAACGCTTCGCCCATGCCCACACACTGGTGCGTGGGCAAGGTGCCCGAACGCAGGCCGCGCTCATGACCGCCGCCGTGCATCTGCGCCTCGAGGCGGACCCGGGGCTTGCGCCGCACGTAGAGCGCGCCGATGCCCTTAGGGCCATAGGTTTTGTGCGAGGCGAGGCTCATCAAATCCACAGGCAGCGTCGAGAGATCGATGTCGACCTTGCCGGTGGCCTGGGCCGCGTCGACATGCAGCAGCACACCCTTCTCGCGGCAGATGCGGCCGATTTCCGGGATGTCCTGGATCACGCCGATCTCATTGTTGACCAGCATGACACTGGCCAGAATGGTGTCGGGGCGGATCGCGTCTTTGAATCGATCGAGGTCGAGCAAACCGTATTCCTGCACCGGCAGATAGGTCACTTCGAAGCCTTGGCGCTCGAGTTCACGCATGGTGTCGAGTACGGCCTTGTGCTCGGTCTTGACGGTGATGAGGTGCTTGCCCTTGCCTTGATAAAAGTGCGCCGCACCTTTGAGGGCCAGGTTGTTCGACTCGGTGGCGCCGCTGGTCCAGACGATCTCGCGCGGATCGGCGCCGATCAGGGCTGCGACCTGTGCACGGGCTTTTTCGACCGCTTCCTCCGCTTCCCAGCCCCAGGCATGGCTGCGCGAGGCCGGGTTGCCGAAGTGGGTGTGCAGCCAGGGCACCATGGCTTCGACCACCCGCGGATCCACCGGCGTGGTGGCACCGTAGTCGAGGTAAATGGGCATCGAATCAGGACGGGACAGGGCGTGGGACATGGGCTCAGCCTTTCGAAAAAAGAAGTATCGGGTCGGTGGGTTCGAACGTTCAGCCCTTGGCCAGAGCGGCACCCAGCGCGAACACCGAATTCGGGGCGTTGACCCGTACGGGCTTGACGCTGGAAGGCATCGGGGCAATGGCCCGCTTCGGCGCGCGGTGATTGTCGAGCGAAACACCTTGCGCTTTTTGCTGGTCGACCAAGCTCTGGAGGGTCACGGACTGGAGAAACTCCAGCATGCGATCATTGAGGGCTGACCAGAGGTCGTGCGTCATGCAACGACCGGCCTCGCCTTGGCAGTTTTCTTTGCCGCCACAATGGGTAGCGTCGATCGGCTCGTCGACCGACAGAATGATGTCGGCCACCGTGATCTCTTCGGCGGGGCGGCCCAGCGTGTAGCCACCGCCCGGCCCACGCGTCGACTCGACCAACCCGTTGCGGCGCAGCTTCCCGAAAAGCTGCTCCAGATAGGAAAGCGAAATTTGCTGCCGCTGGCTGATGGCGGCCAAAGTAACCGGCCCCGCGGCCTGGCGCAAGGCCAGATCGATCATGGCAGTAACGGCAAACCGTCCTTTGGTGGTGAGGCGCATGGCTGACTCCTTGAGCACGCCACGCGGGACCTGGAATGGAGGATGCCCCAGTCATTCCCGAGTGACGGCGTCAAGTATAACAGATATCCGACAAAATCACTCTGCTTTATAAACTTCTCGGTAACTCGGTGAACCATTGCGTTCATGGTGCCGCATCCTCGGGTGCCATGCTGGCGGTATCGGGCACGACGGCACCGAAGGTCCGCTCTTTGAGGCGTTGGAGCTGGTCGCGCACAGCCGCCGCTTTCTCGAATTCCAGGTCTTTCGCAAAGGCGAGCATCTGCTTTTCGAGACGCTTGATCTCACGCGCGACTTCTTTCTCGCTGAGCGCCTCGATCTCTCCCCTCGCGCGCTGGTCCTGTTCGAGCCGCTCGAGCTCGCGGCCGGCTTTTTCACTGTAGACACCGTCGATGAGGTCACGCACCTCTTTGATGATGCCCCGCGGCGTGATGCCGTGTTCCAGGTTGTGTGCGACTTGCTTGCGCCGTCGGCGCTCGGTTTCCTCGATGGCACGCCGCATGGAGTCGGTCACCCGGTCTGCGTACAGGATCGCCCGGCCATGCACATTGCGTGCGGCACGGCCGATGGTTTGAATCAGGCTGCGCTCGGAGCGCAGGAAGCCCTCTTTGTCGGCGTCGAGGATCGCGACCAGGCTCACCTCGGGGATGTCGAGCCCCTCGCGCAAGAGGTTGATGCCGACGAGCACGTCGAAGCTGCCGAGCCGCAGGTCACGGATGATTTCGACCCGCTCGACCGTGTCCACGTCGGAATGCAGGTAGCGCACTTTGACGCCGTTTTCGTTCAGGTAGTCGGTCAGCTGCTCGGCCATGCGCTTGGTGAGCACGGTGATCAGCACCCGCTCGCGCCGCTCCACGCGCAGGCGGATTTCCTGCAACACATCGTCGACCTGGTGGGTGGCCGGGCGCACCTCGACTTCGGGGTCGACGAGCCCGGTCGGGCGCACCAGCTGCTCCACCACCTGTCCCGAGTGGGTGCGCTCGTACTCGGCCGGCGTGGCCGAGACGAAGATGCACTGCCGCATGCGGCGCTCGAACTCCTCGAACTTCAGGGGCCGGTTGTCGAGCGCCGAGGGGAGCCGAAAGCCGTATTCGACCAGCGTGGTCTTGCGCGCGCGGTCGCCGTTGTACATGCCACCGAGTTGGCCGATGAGCACATGGCTCTCGTCGAGGAACATCACGGCGTCGCTCGGCAGGTAGTCGGTCAAGGTGCTGGGGGGCTCGCCCGGCGCGGCGCCCGAGAGGTGCCGGCTGTAGTTTTCGATCCCTTTGCAGTGACCGACTTCGCTGAGCATTTCGAGGTCGAAGCGGGTGCGCTGCTCGAGCCGTTGCGCTTCGACGAGCTTGCCCATGCCCACCAACTCCTTCAGTCGTTGGTCGAGCTCGAGCTTGATGCTCTCGACCGCCGCGAGCACCTGGTCACGCGGGGTGACGTAGTGGCTGCTCGGGTAGACCGTGAAGCGCGGAATCCGCTGTTTGACGCGGCCGGTCAGCGGGTCGAACAGCTGCAGGCTTTCGACCTCGTCGTCGAAGAGTTCGATGCGGATCGCCAGCTCCGAGTGCTCCGCAGGAAAGACGTCGATGGTGTCGCCGCGTACCCGGAACTTGCCACGAGTAAAGTCTTGGTCGTTGCGCTGGTATTGCATGCGGATGAGCTGCGCAATGATGTCGCGCTGCCCCATGCGGTCGCCGGTGCGCAGCGTCATCACCATGCGGTGGTAGCTCTCCGGGTTACCAATGCCATAAATGGCGCTGACGGTGGCGACGATGACCACATCGCGCCGCTCCATCACGCTCTTGGTGCACGACAGCCGCATCTGCTCGATGTGCTCGTTGATGGCGCTGTCCTTTTCGATGAACAGATCGCGCTGCGGCACATAGGCTTCGGGCTGGTAGTAGTCGTAATAGCTGACGAAGTACTCCACCGCGTTTTTCGGGAAGAACTCGCGAAACTCCGAATAGAGCTGCGCCGCCAGGGTTTTGTTCGGCGCGAACACGATGGCCGGGCGCCCCAGGCGCGCGATCACGTTGGCCATGGTGTAGGTCTTGCCCGAGCCCGTCACGCCGAGCAAGGTTTGAAACACTTCGCCGTCACGCACCCCTTCGACGAGCCGCTCGATCGCCTCGGGCTGGTCGCCCGCCGGCGGATACGGCTGGTACAACTCGAAGGGCGAGCCCGGAAAGCGCACGAAGCGGCCAGGACGCTCGGTGGGAGGCGATTGCGTTTCGATCATGGCTCGAGAGTATCCCGCGAATGCCGACCGGAGGTCGGTAAAATCGCGGGTTGTCCCGGTGCCCCGCGGTGCCAATTCCGTCCCTCAACCCACGCCAGGCTCTACACCATGTCCTTGTTTTCCGCCGTCGAAATGGCCCCCCGCGATCCCATTCTGGGGCTCAACGAACAGTTCAACGCTGATCCGAACCCGAACAAGGTCAACCTCGGCGTGGGCGTCTATTTCGACGACAACGGCAAGTTGCCGCTGCTCGAGTGCGTGCGCCAGGCCGAACAAACCCTGATGGCTGCGCCCAAGCCGCGTGGCTACCTGCCGATCGATGGCATCGTGGCCTACAACCAGGGCGTCAAGGCGCTGGTGTTCGGTGCCGACAGCGAGCCCGTGCAGTCGGGGCGCGTCGTGACGGTGCAGGCGCTCGGCGGCACCGGTGGACTGAAGATCGGCGCCGACTTCCTCAAGAAGCTCAACCCCACGGCCCAGGTGCTGATTTCCGATCCGAGCTGGGAAAACCACCGCGCGCTCTTCTCGGCCGCGGGCTTCGACGTGGGCACCTACGCGTATTACGACGCCGAGCGCCGTGGCCTGAATTTCGCGGGCATGCTCGAGAGCCTGCGCGCCGCCACGCCCGGCAGCATCGTCGTGCTGCACGCCTGCTGCCACAACCCCACGGGTTATGACCTCGACGCCGGCCAGTGGGATCAGGTCATCGAGGTGGTGCAGTCCCGTGGGCTGATTCCCTTCCTCGACATGGCATACCAGGGCTTTGGCTTTGGTTTGGCCGAGGACGGCGCGGTGATTCAAAAGTTCGTCGCCACGGGCATGGAGTTTTTCGTCTCCACCTCGTTCTCCAAGAGTTTCAGCCTCTACGGCGAGCGTGTGGGCGCGCTCTCGGTGGTCAGCCGCAGCAAGGACGAGGCCGACCGCGTGCTCAGCCAGCTCAAGATCGTCATTCGCACCAACTACTCCAACCCGCCGACGCATGGCGGGTCGATCGTGGCCGGCGTGCTGGGCAACCCTGAGCTCCGCGCGCTCTGGGAGCGGGAATTGGGCGAGATGCGCGTGCGCATCAAGTCGATGCGGCAACGGCTCGTGGACGGGCTGAAGGCTGCCGGCGTGCAGCAAGACATGAGCTTCATCACGCGGCAAATCGGCATGTTCAGCTACAGCGGCCTCACCAAAGAGCAGATGGTGCGGCTGCGCAACGAGTTTGGGGTTTACGGCACCGATACCGGCCGCATGTGCGTGGCGGCGCTCAACAGCAAGAACATCGACTACGTGTGCAAGGCCATCGCCGCGGTGGTCTGACGCGCTCCGGATGCCGGCCTGCACCGGCCGTGACACGCATGAAAGCCGCCTGCGGGCGGTTTTCTGCTTTTTTCGCGGGATCCCAGCGTGAACTGGTCAGAGGCTGAGAGGGAATTGGGCGTGCCCGAAGGGGCGCCCCAAAACGCGTCCGAGTAGGCGCAAAGCACAGCCGTAGCTCGGGCTACGGCGCGCATTTGCAACGCCCTCGGGCGTGTTTTGAGACGTCAAAGCGGGCATGATCAATTCCCTCTCAGCCTCTCAGTTCTTGTGATCAAAAATGGATCGTTCTGAGGGCGTTGCGCGCGGGATGATCCCGATGCAGCGTCTGGCCATATCGGTTATATTGCACTGCAACAATTCTTTTCGCAGGCCACGATGCTCTACCAGATCTACGAAACCCAACGGGCTTTCATCGAGCCCTTTGCCGACCTTGCACAGGCGAACGCCAAGCTGTTTTCCAACCCGCTGTCGCCCTTTGGCCAGATGCCCATGGCGCAACGCATCGCTGCGGGCTATGCCTTGCTGCACCGCCTGGGAAAGGACTATGAAAAGCCGCAGTTCGGCATCCATACGGTGCCCGTCGATGGCGTGGAGGTCGCGATCCATGAGCGCGTGGAGATCGACAAGCCGTTTTGCGAGCTGCGTCGTTTCAAGCGCTTCAGCGACGACCCCAAGACACTGGAAAAACTCAAGGGCCAGCCGCCGGTTCTGATCGTTGCGCCCTTGTCTGGGCACTACGCCACGCTGCTGCGCGACACCGTGCGCACCCTGCTCCAGGACCACAAGGTCTACATCACCGACTGGAAAAACGCCCGCATGGTGCCGCTGTCGGAGGGGGAGTTCCACCTCGACGACTATGTCCACTATGTGCAGGAATTCATCCGCCATCTCCAGGCCCAATATGGCAACTGCCATGTGGTGAGCGTCTGCCAGCCGACGGTGCCGGTGCTCGCCGCCGTGTCGCTGATGGCCTCGCGCGGTGAACGCACGCCGCTGACGATGACCATGATGGGCGGCCCGATCGATGCGCGCCGCTCGCCCACGGCGGTGAACAATCTGGCGATGAAGCGCAGCTTCAGCTGGTTCGAAAACAACGTCATTTACCGCGTGCCGCCGAATTTTCCCGGCGCGGGCCGACGCGTCTACCCCGGTTTCTTGCAGTACACGGGCTTCGTCGCGATGAACCCGGATCGGCATGCGACCAGCTACTACGACTATTTCCGCAACCTCATCAAAGGCGACGATGCCAGCGCCGAGGCGCATCGCAAGTTCTATGACGAGTACAACGCCGTGCTCGACATGGATGCGAACTATTACCTCGAAACCATCCGCACGGTGTTTCAGGAGTTCAAGCTCGTCCACGGAACCTGGGACGTCCGCGCGCCCGACGGCACGCTCGAGCGCGTGCGGCCGCAAGACATCAAGGACACGGCGCTGCTGACGATCGAGGGTGAACTCGACGATATTTCCGGCTCCGGCCAAACGGAGGCGGCGCACGACCTCTGCACGGGCATCGTCCGCAAGGAACAGCACCACCTCGTCGTCGAAGGGGCGGGCCACTACGGCATCTTCAGCGGCCGCCGCTGGCGCGAGCGGGTCTACCCGCACGTGCGGGATTTCATCGCCGAGCATCAACGCACGTTCGTGAACCCGCCGGCGGCGACTGAGGTCGCCCCGGTCGAAGCAGCCGTATCCGCGCCCGCCGAAGTGAGCGCCGAAGCCGCCCCGCCCGTGCGCAAAGGCCGGCGGACTTCTGCGGCCTGAGAGGCTGAGCTTGGCCCAGTCCCTGACCCCTTGAAGGAATCGGCTCGATGAGCGCGCTTGAACGGCTGGCCCGCGAAATCGACGACGCGCTGCCGCAAACGCAGTGTCAGCGCTGCGGCTATCCCGACTGCGCCCACTACGCCGACGCCATGGCGCGCGAGGGTGCGGCGATCAACCGCTGCCCGCCCGGGGGCGCTGAAGGCATCGCTCGGCTGGCGGCCTTGTGTGGGCGCGAGCCCGCGCCGCTCGACCCGGACTGCGGGGTGGAGCAGGCGCGCAGCGTCGCCTGGATCGACGAGGACTGGTGCATCGGTTGCACGCTGTGCATCAAAGCCTGCCCGGTCGATGCGATCGTCGGTACGCACAAACGGATGCACACCGTGCTCGAAGCCGAGTGCACCGGCTGCGAGCTGTGCATCCCCGTCTGCCCGGTCGACTGCATCCGCCTCGAAAACATCAGTGGCGCGGCGACGGGCTGGGCTGCGTGGTCATCTGAACAGGCCGAGCGCTCGCGTCGCCGCTATGCGGCCCACCGCGAGCGGCTGGCGCACGAGGAGCGCGCACGCGTCGAGCGGCATGTCGCCGAAGCCGAAGCCAAGCTTGCCGATTTGCCGGGGCATTCCCGGCTGACCGACCCTGCGGTGCTCGAGAAAAAGCGCGCGGTGGTCGAAGCGGCACTGGCCCGCGCGCGGGCCAAACTCGAAGGCGTGAAGAACGCCTGAGCCCGTGACGAATCGGGTGGGTCAGAGGCTGAGAGGGGATTGGGCGTGCCCGAAGGGGCGCCCCAAAACGAGCCCGAGTAGGCGCAAAGCACAGCCGTAGCTCGGGCTACGGCGCGCATTTGCAACGCCCTCTGGCGTGTTTTTGGGTGTCAAAGCGGGCATGACCAATTCCCTCTCAGCCTCTCAGACGGGCGCCTGAGCCAGCGCGGCAAACGCGCGCACCACCTCGGGTGGAGCCTGAACCAGCTCGATCAACACCCCTTCCCCACTGATGGGGAATTCCTCATTACCCTTGGGGTGCAAAAAGCAAATGTCGAAACCCGCCGCCCCAGGGCGGATGCCGCCCGGCGCAAACCGCACGCCCTGGCTACTGAGCCAGGCCACGGCGGCGGGCAAATCGTCGATCCACAGGCCCACGTGGTTGAGCGGCGTCGTGTGAACCGCCGGCTTCTTTTCGGGGTCCAGCGGCTGCATCAGATCCACCTCGACCTTGTAGGGGCCGCTGCCGATCGCGCAAATGTCTTCGTCGACATTTTCCCGTTCGCTCGCAAAGTGGCCGGTCAGCTCGAGTCCGAGCAGGTCCACCCAGAGGCGCCGCAGCCGCTCTTTGTCGGGCGCGCCGATGGCGATTTGCTGGATGCCGAGGACTTTGAACGGTCGCTCGGGCGCCTGCGGGGGTACTGCTGCGGCGTTCATGCGGCGAACTCCACGATCGGTTGATCGACGGCGAGCGATTCGCCCTTCGAGGCGAGCACCTTGGCCACGACCCCATCGGCACTGGCGAACAGAACGTTCTCCATCTTCATGGCTTCGATCACGGCGATGCGCTCGCCCGCCTGCACCTTCTGCCCCGGCGCGACCGACACCTCGACCAGCAAGCCCGGCATCGGGGAGAGCACGAAGCGGCTCATGTCCGGCGGCGCCTTGAAGGGCATCAGGCGGAACAGCTCGGCCACCCGCGGGCTCAGCACCAGCGTGTCGATGCGTCGCCCGTTGTGCCCAATGCGGTAGGCCAGCGGGTGTTGGGCGTCCCCGCGCTCGACCTGAGCCGTGAACGGCTGGCCGTTGACGGTGCCGGTGAATACGATGTCGTTGAGCCTAGAGGTGCTTTCGATTTCATAGCACTGGGTGCCCAGTTTGACCCGGGCCCGGCCGGAAATGCCATCGAAATCGTCGATTTCGACCGGCGTGTGCACATGCTGACCATCCTCGGACAGCGTCACGACGACCATGTCCCGCTGCTCCGGCGCGGCATAGCCCGGCAGCCGCCCGGTGATGCCCGCGGCCCGCGAGCGCGATTTGCGCCGCACATAGGCCGCGAGCGCAAGCAAGAAGGACGGATCCTCGTGCGCAACGTCATGCGCGGTGAAACCGTGCGGATAGTGCTCGGCGATGAAGCCGGTGTTGAACGCGCCGGAGACGAACTTCGGATGCGCCAGCAGCGCCGCCTGGAACGGGATGTTGCTCTGTACGCCGCGGATCACGAAGCCGTTGAGCGCCTCGCGCATGCGCGCGATCGCGTCGGCGCGGTCGGTGCCGTGGACGATGAGCTTGGCGATCATCGAGTCGTAATACATCGGGATCTCGCCGCCCTCGAACACGCCGGTGTCGACGCGCACGCCATAGCGATGGGTGGTGTCGGCCTGCCACATCGATTCCTTCGGTGGTTTGAAACGCACGAGGCGCCCGGTCGACGGCAGGAAGTTTCGGAACGGATCTTCGGCGTTGATGCGGCACTCGATGGCCCAGCCCTCGCGCCGGACGTCGGCCTGCGTGATCGGCAGCTTTTCGCCGGCGGCAACGCGGATCATCAGCTCCACCAGGTCCAGGCCCGTGATGCACTCCGTCACCGGGTGCTCGACCTGAAGCCGGGTGTTCATCTCGAGGAAATAGAAATCCTGGTCTTTGCCGACCACGAACTCCACGGTGCCCGCGCTCTGGTAGTTGACCGCCTTGGCCAAGGCCACGGCCTGCTCGCCCATGGCGCGGCGGGTGGCGTCGCTGATGAAGGGGCTGGGCGCCTCCTCGATGACTTTTTGGTGCCGGCGCTGGATCGAGCACTCGCGCTCATGGAGGTAGACCAGGTTGCCGTGCGCGTCGCCGAGCACCTGGATTTCGATGTGCCGGGGTTCGAGCACGTATTTCTCGATGAAAACCCGGTCGTCACCGAAGCTGTTGCGCGCCTCGTTGCGGCAGGAGGTGAAACCCTCAAGCGCTTCCTTGTCGTTGAAGGCCACGCGCAGGCCTTTGCCGCCACCACCCGCGCTCGCCTTGATCATCACGGGGTAACCGATGCTGCGGGCGATTTCGACTGCCCGCTCGGGCGATTCGATCGCGTTGTTCCAACCGGGGATGGTGTTCACACCGGCTTCGGTGGCGAGCTTCTTGGAGGCGATCTTGTCCCCCATGGCCGCGATCGAGTAGTGCTTCGGGCCGATGAACACCAGGCCCTCTTCTTCGACGCGGCGGGCAAAGTCTTCGTTTTCCGACAGGAAGCCATAGCCTGGATGGATGGCCTGCGCGCCGGTCTGCTTTGCGGCGGCGAGGATTTTGTCGGCCACCAGATAGCTCTCGCGGCTGGGCGCCGGCCCGATGCACACCGCCTCGTCGGCCAGCAGCACATGCCGCGCATCGCGGTCGGCCTCGGAATACACGGCGACCGTCTGGATGCCCATCTTCTTCGCCGTGGTGATGACCCGGCAGGCGATCTCGCCGCGGTTGGCAATCAGAATCTTTTGGAACATGGGGTTCGACTCCTCGGGTCTCACAGCGGAATGTTCCCGTGCTTGCGCCACGGGTTTTCGAGCTTCTTGTCTTTGAGCATCACCAGGCTGCGGCAGATGCGCTTGCGGGTTTCGTGCGGCAGGATGACGTCGTCGATGTAGCCGCGCTCGGCGGCGACGAAGGGGTTGGCGAAGCGGCGTTTGTATTCGGCTTCACGCTCGGCGAGCTTGGCCGGGTCCTTCTTGTCCTCGCGGAAGATGATCTCCACCGCACCCTTGGCACCCATCACGGCAATCTCGGCATTCGGCCACGCCAGGTTCACGTCGCCACGCAGGTGCTTGGAAGCCATGACGTCGTACGCGCCGCCATAGGCTTTGCGGGTGATGACCGTAATTTTCGGCACGGTGCATTCGGCATACGCGTAGAGCAGCTTGGCACCGTGCTTGATGATGCCGCCGTACTCTTGCGAAGTGCCGGGCATGAAGCCGGGCACGTCGACGAAGGTGACGACCGGGATGTTGAAGGCGTCGCAGAAGCGAACGAAGCGCGCGGCCTTGATGCTGCTCTTGATGTCCAGGCATCCCGCCAGCACCAGCGGCTGGTTGGCCACGATGCCCACCGTCTGCCCGTCCATGCGCGCGAAGCCGACGATGATGTTCTTGGCGTTTTCGGGCTGAATCTCGAAGAAGTCGCCGTCGTCGACGGTCTTCAAGATCAACTCCTTCATGTCATAGGGCTTGTTGGGGTTGTCGGGCACCAGGGTGTCGAGGCTGAGCTCGGCCCGATCCACGGGGTCGCCGCTCGGGCGCAGCGGCGGCTTCTCGCGGTTGTTGAGCGGCAGGTAGTTGAACAGCCGGCGCAGCATCAGCAAGGCTTCGACGTCGTTGTCGAACGCACCGTCGGCCACGCCGCTCTTGGTGGTGTGGGTCATCGCGCCGCCCAACTCCTCGGCGGTCACCTCCTCATGCGTCACGGTCTTCACCACCTCGGGGCCGGTCACGAACATGTAGCTCGAATCCTTGACCATGAAGATGAAGTCCGTCATGGCCGGCGAATACACCGCGCCGCCTGCGCACGGCCCCATGATCATGCTGATTTGCGGAATCACGCCGCTGGCCATGACGTTGCGCTGGAATACTTCGGCATAGCCGCCCAGCGAAGCCACACCCTCCTGGATGCGCGCGCCGCCCGAGTCGTTGAGGCCGATGACCGGCGCGCCGACCTTCATCGCCTGGTCCATGATCTTGCAGATCTTCTCGGCATGCGCCTCGGACAACGCGCCGCCAAACACCGTGAAGTCCTGGCTGAAGACGAACACCAGGCGGCCATTGATCATGCCGTAGCCGGTGACCACGCCATCGCCGGGGATCTTGTTGTCGGCCATGCCAAAGTCGGTGCAGCGGTGTTCGACGAACATGTCCCACTCTTCGAAGCTGCCCTCGTCCAGCAGCACCTCGATGCGCTCACGGGCGGTCAGCTTGCCCTTGGCGTGCTGTGCGTCGATGCGCTTCTTCCCACCGCCCTCGCGGGCGGCCGCGCGCTTCTTCTCGAGTTGTTCCAGGATGTCGTGCATGGAGAGGTCTCCTCGTTCGGTATGAAATCAAGAGCAGCCTAGCACCGGCTGGCGCTGGCTTCGAGCAGTTTTCTTGCCGCAGTCGACGCCGGCAGCGTGCCGGCGCTGACCTCGGCGCTGAGTCGGGGCAGCAGTTCGCGCACCCGGGGATGGGTGCGGAAGGCCTCGCGCAGACCGCTGTCGATGCGCTCCCACATCCAGGCCAGCGCCTGCTCGCGCCGGCGCGCGGCGATGTCGCGCGCGGCGCGATAGGCCGCCACCGCGGCCCAGAACTCAGGAATGCCCTGCCCTTTGAGCGCGCTCAGCCGCAGCACACGGGCCCGCCATTCGCTCGCGCGGCCGTGCTGCGTGAACAGCCGCAGCGCGCTGGTGATCTGCGCCTCGGCGCGGGTCGCCGCATCGGGGTCGAGGTCGGCCTTGTTGATGACGATCAAATCGGCGACTTCCATCACACCCTTCTTGATCGCCTGCAGATCGTCACCGGCATTGGGCAGTTGCATCAGGACGAAGACGTCGGTCATGCCGGCCACCGCCGTCTCGCTCTGCCCCACGCCCACGGTTTCGACGATCACCACGTCGTAGCCGGCGGCCTCGCACAGCAGCATCGTCTCGCGGGTTTTCTCGGCCACGCCGCCGAGCGTGCCGCCCGAAGGGCTCGGCCGGATGAACGCGCGCTCGTGCACCGAGAGCCGCTCCATACGCGTCTTGTCGCCCAAAATGGAGCCCCCTGAGACGCTCGACGACGGGTCCACCGCGAGCACGGCGACGCGATGCCCTTGTTCGATCAGGTACAGCCCCAGCGCCTCGATGAAGGTGCTTTTGCCCACCCCGGGCACACCGCTGAGCCCGAGCCGAAACGCGCCGCCCGTGTGCGGCAGCAAGGCGGTCAACAGCGCATCGGCCTCGGCGCGATGCTCGGGCCGTGTCGATTCGATCAGGGTGATGGCCTTGGCCAGCGCCCGGCGTTGCGCCATGGGCGCGCCGTGCAGAAGATCGGCCTCGATGCGCTCGATGTTCAAGCCTGCGCCTTTTTGATCTGCTCGAGCACGTCTTTCGCGCTGGCTGGAATTGGGGTGCCGGGGCCATAAATGCCCTTCACCCCGGCCTCATACAGAAACTCATAGTCCTGCCGCGGAATCACGCCGCCGACGAAGACGATGATGTCTTCCGCGCCTTGTTGTTTGAGGGCCTCGATGATCGCGGGCACCAGCGTCTTGTGCCCCGCGGCGAGCGTGGAGATCCCGATCGCGTGCACGTCGTTCTCGATCGCTTGGCGCGCGCACTCCTCGGGCGTCTGGAACAGCGGGCCGATGTCGACGTCGAAACCCAGGTCGGCAAAAGCCGTGGCCACCACCTTGGCGCCCCGGTCGTGCCCGTCCTGCCCGAGCTTGGCGATCATCACGCGCGGCCGACGGCCGTGTTCCTCGGCGAACTGCGCGATTTCCTTTTGCAGTTGTTCCCAGCCCTCAGCGGAATCGTAAGCAGCGGCGTACACCCCGGTCACCTTCTGTGTGTCGGCGCGGTGGCGCCCGAAAACTTTCTCCAGCGCGTCGCTGACCTCGCCCACCGTGGCGCGCAGTCGGATTGCCCGGATGCTGAGGTCGAGCAGATTGCCCTGGCCGGTGCGCGCGCACTCGGTCAGCCGGTCGAGCGCAGCCTGCACGGCAGCGTGGTCGCGGCTCGCCTTGATTTGGGCCAGGCGCGCGATTTGTTGATCGCGCACCTTGACGTTGTCGACCTCGAGGATTTCGACCGGGTCTTCCTTTTCGAGGCGGTATTTGTTCACGCCCACGATCACGTCTTTGCCCGAGTCGATGCGCGCCTGCTTTTCGGCCGCGGCCGCCTCGATCTTGAGCTTGGCCCAGCCGGAGTCGACCGCGCGGGTCATGCCGCCCATGGCATCGACCTCCTCGATGATGGCCCAGGCTGCGTCCGCCATGTCCTGGGTGAGCTTCTCCATCAAGTAGCTGCCCGCCCAGGGGTCGATGACGTTGGTGATGTGCGTCTCTTCCTGGATGATGAGCTGCGTGTTGCGCGCGATGCGGGCGCTGAACTCGGTGGGCAGCGCAATCGCCTCGTCGAAGCTGTTGGTGTGCAGGCTTTGCGTGCCACCAAACACGGCGGCCATCGCTTCGATCGTGGTGCGCACGATGTTGTTGTACGGATCCTGCTCGGTCAGGCTCCAGCCGCTGGTCTGGCAGTGCGTGCGCAGCATCAGGCTCTTGGGATTCTTCGCGCCAAAGCCCTTCATGATGCGGCACCAGAGCAAGCGCGCGGCGCGCATCTTGGCGATCTCGAGATAGAAATTCATCCCGATCGCCCAGAAGAACGAAAGACGGCCGGCAAACGCATCCACATCCAGCCCTTTGGCCAGCGCCGTCTTCACATACTCCTTGCCGTCGGCAAGCGTGAAGGCCAGCTCCAGCGCCTGGTTCGCCCCGGCCTCCTGCATGTGGTAGCCCGAAATGCTGATCGAGTTGAACTTCGGCATGTGCTGGGCCGTGTACTCGATGATGTCGCCGATGATGCGCATCGACGGCTCGGGCGGATAGATGTAGGTGTTGCGGACCATGAACTCCTTGAGGATGTCGTTCTGGATGGTCCCGGCCAACTGGTCTTGCGCCACGCCCTGCTCTTCGGCAGCCACCACATAGCCCGCCAGCACCGGCAACACCGCGCCGTTCATGGTCATGCTGACGCTGACCTTGTCGAGCGGAATGCCGTCGAAGAGGATCTTCATGTCCTCGACGGAATCGATCGCCACCCCGGCCTTGCCCACGTCGCCCACCACCCGCGGGTGGTCGCTGTCGTAACCGCGGTGCGTAGCCAGATCGAACGCCACACTGACGCCCTGCGCCCCGGCGGCAAGCGCCTTGCGATAGAAGGCGTTGGACTCCTCGGCGGTCGAGAAGCCCGCGTACTGGCGGATCGTCCAGG
Source organism: Tibeticola sp. (assembly GCF_022759015.1). Lineage (NCBI taxonomy): Bacteria > Pseudomonadati > Pseudomonadota > Betaproteobacteria > Burkholderiales > Comamonadaceae > Tibeticola > Tibeticola sp. The sequence goes on from NZ_JAEMQB010000037.1 coordinate 64,590, forward strand.
GGCGCACCGCATACATCGTCGCCTGTGGCCCGCGGATGAAGGGCTCGAAGCCCGGCAAGGTGTCGGTATAGGGCAGCCCCTGCAAATCGGCCGCCGTATAGAGCGGCTTGACCCGTATGCCGTCGGGCGTGACCCAGGTCAAAGCCTCGACGTCCCCGCCGGGCGCGGATTTTGCGGCGGCCTTTTTCCAGTCGTCGAGGGTGGCAGGCTTGAATTCAGGTCTGGGCGTGGTCATGCGGCACTCAAGAGGAATTTTGGCGGCAAGTCTACATCATTCATAATTATTGATGCAGAATATTGCGCAACACTGACATCGCATCCCAGGCTCCATTCATGTCCGCCATCACGCTCGCTCCCCGTGCGCTCTACGAGGAAGTCGCCGAATTGCTGCGCCAGCGCATCTTTCGCCGCGAACTCCAGCCCGGCGCCTGGATCGACGAGCTGCGGCTCGCGCAGGAACTCGGCATCAGCCGCACGCCGCTGCGCGAAGCCTTGAAGGTGCTGGCCGCCGAGGGCCTGGTGACCATGAAGGTGCGCCGCGGCGCCTACGTCACCGAAGTGTCGGAGAAAGACCTGCGCGATGTCTACCACCTGCTCGCGCTGCTCGAGTCCGACGCTGCCGCCGTGGTTGCCCGCCGCGCGCGCGACGCCGACCTCGCGCAGTTGCAGGCCCTGCACGACGACCTTGAAGCCGCGGTCGCCGACCGCGACCGCTTCTTTGCGGTGAACGAACGCTTCCACATGGCCCTGCTCGAACTGGCCGACAACCGCTGGCGCCTCCAGGTCGTGGCTGATCTGCGCAAGGTGATGAAGCTCAACCGTCACCACTCGCTGCTCAAGCAAGGGCGCATCGAAGAATCCCTCGCCGAGCACCGCGCGATCATGGAGGCGCTGCGTGCGCGCGACCCAGAGGCCGCCCGCGCCGCGATGGGGCATCACTTCGAAAACGGGCTCGAGGCTGCGGGCTGAGGCCCACCCACCGAGACTCAAATTCGATAGCAACCGAACCGCATTTCACGCTGGCAAGCAGCCAGAAAACACCAAAATTCTGCGCAGAGCCGTCACCCTAAATCCGGCAGTTGACCGCTACTCGCGAAAAGCAAGATGTTGATGTTTCAACAATTCTCGGTGCGCAGGCTGTTCACCGTTTGGGTGAGCGCTGCGCACCCGTTCGAGTCGCCCTCGGGCGCGGGGGCGGCGTTGCAAATCCTCGCCATGGCACGCGCCATGGCTGTGGTTTGCGCCTTGCCCGCGCGCCCGATGACGACCCGCCCGGGCGCGCCCAACTGCCGGATTTAGGGTCACGGCAGGTCGCAGGCCTGCGCGAACGGGCTGCGGGTGATCTGCAAGGTCACGTGGGTGATGTCGAAATGCTCGTGCAGTTCCTCGGCCGCATGCTGCAAAAAAGCATCGTCGCCCCCCTCCGGCATGACCAGGTGCGCCGTGAGCGCAACCTGACCCGTGCCCGGCGCCCAGATGTGCAGGTCGCGCACCTCCGTCACACCCGGCAGGCCCGCGAGCAGCGCCCGCACGGCTTGCGGGTCGAGGCTGTCGGGCACGCCGTCAAACAGCAAGTGCAAGGACTGCCGAAACAGCCCCCAGGTGCCCACGCCGATCACCGCCGCAATCACCAGACTCACCACCGGATCGAGCCACACCCAGCCCATCCACAGCGTCAGCGCCCCGGCGATCACGACGCCGAGCGACACCAAGGCATCGGCCGCCATGTGCAGGAAGGCGCCGCGGATGTTGAGGTCCGCCTCGCCGCCGCGCATGAACAGCAAGGCGGTGGCGGTGTTGATGAAGATGCCCACGCCCGCCACCGCCATGATGGTCACGCCCTGCTCCTGCACCAGGCCTACCCCCAGCCGTAAGCGCCCGATCGCCTCCCAGGCGAGCCCGCCAATCGCCATGAGCAAGAGCACGGCGTTGGCAAAAGCCGCCAGCACCGAGGCGCGCTTCCAGCCCCAGGTGTGCCGCGCATTGGGCCGCAACCGAGCGGCCATCGCCCCGCCCCAGGCCAGCAGCAGACCGGCGACATCGCTGAGGTTGTGCCCGGCGTCGGCCAGCAACGCGAGCGAATCGACCTTCCAGCCATAAAACCCCTCGATGACGACGAAGGCGATGTTGAGCGCGATGCCGATGGCAAACGCCCGGTCGAAGTTGGCGGGCGCGTGGCTGTGGCTGTGCGCGTGGGTATGAGCGTGGGGATCGGACATCTGTGACGAAGAAAGAAGCAGCAAGGCACCGAGCGCGGGGCCATCAGCGACGGCGCAGCACGCCTTGCAGATCGGTGCCGGGCGCGACGGTGTTGAAGACCGTGCCGTATTTGCGCACGTTTTCATGCAGCAAACGCAAGCGCTGGTCGGACTCGTCGGTGTCGACCACGATTTCGTACCGAATCGACTCCATCTTCGGCGGCACATCCTGCCGAACGCCGTCGACGATCACCTCGACACCGCGCAACTGAAACTTGAGGATCGGCACCACCCGCTCGATCCCCTTGATCATGCAGGCCGACAACGCCGCCAGCAGCAGCTCGGCGGGGTTGAACGCCTGCGGGTTGCCCGCCAGGTCAGTGTCGAGCGCAATCTGCGCCTCTTTGCACACGGCCAGGCTGCCGTGGGCATCGACGCGCCGCGCCTGCACATGAAAACGCATACGGGTCGGGGTCGAATCACTCATGGTGAGTTTCCGGTGATGGCTGCGGAAGCGGGCCTTCGGCCGCGGGTTCATGGCGGCGCCCGAGCACAGGATAGCCTTTTTGCATCCACAGCAACACGCCGCCACGCATCGGTCGCGCGTGGGGGTAGCCGCGCTCGCGCAGGAAAGCCGCCGCAGCCTCGCTCTCACGCCCATCGCGACACACGAGCACCAGTTCGCGCTCACGCGGCAGCTCGCCGTAACGCGCAGCGAGTTCCGCCATCGGCAGGTTCACCACCTCCGGCGCGACCAGCGCGAGCGCCTGCGCTTCCCCCGGCCGCCGCAGATCGACGAACAAAGCACCCTGTTGCGCGCGTTCCCGCGCCAGGGTCGTACAGATTTGAACTTCGGGATGGGCGGTCATGCACAGAAGACGCAGCGCCCGCCAAAAAGACGCAGGGCCAGCCCGAGTGCCTGCCCC